>NZ_JBFUKO010001049.1:0-1003 GCF_056400805.1 Aminobacter sp. P4_H6_2 | reverse complement strand
CCATGGTGACGAGTATGAGGGCCAGGTTGCACTCAGCAAGCTCGCCCGGCAACTTGATGCAAGCGAACTGTGCGGCCGCACCATCATCCTGCCGGCGCTGAACTATCCCGCGGTGGACGCCGGCAAACGGGTGTCACCACTCGATCAGGGCAATCTCAACCGGATGTTTCCTGGCGACGCCAATGGCTCGCCAACCGAGATGATCGCGCATTACGTCTCGAAGGTACTGCTGCCTCGCGCCGACATCGTCATCGACCTGCACTCCGGCGGCACGTCGCTGTTTTATCTGCCCTGCTGCCTGATCCGTACGGGCAGGTCTGAAACCGAAACAGCACAATTCATCGAACTGATGCATGTCTTTGGCGCCCCCATCGGCTCGATCAGTGACGGCTCGGGCGGCGGCGGTGCGACAACACTCTCGGCAACCGCCCAGATGCTCGGCATTCCAGCCCTGACCACCGAACTCGGCGGAGGTGCCTCCATGTCACGGAAAGGCGAAATCCTTGGGCGAGACGGTGTGCTGCGTGTGCTGAAACATATGGGTATCCTTCCCGACGCCATCGTTGAACCAGCGGTAGCGTTGGGAGATGAGGTCCGGGCCGGCGATCTTGCTGGCATCCTCCACCCGATTGAAGGGCCTTCGGAACCGGTCAGAACGGTTCAGTTCGCACAATCTGGCCTCGTCGCTTGCCAAAGAGCCCCTGCCTTGACCGATACAGGAGATTGCCTGTTCAAGCTTGTGGCGGACGTCACCTAAGCCCCTTTGTGCACCACTGACATTGCGTGCCTCTTCGACGCGCAGGCGGCAACGCCCTCGGATTCAACGGTATCGAAGGGATTTTCCGAATGGGCTGAGATGATACGACCAAGCCGCTTCCGCTACGCGTAACGAGCGATGGCTGCCTTGAGCCGAGCGGTAATGGGTTAGCGCGTCCGTCGACCCAACATCTCCGCCGCGATAGCAGCCACACGATGTTGCGAACAACTACACCTCATAGCTTCC
>NZ_JBFUKO010001048.1:0-1009 GCF_056400805.1 Aminobacter sp. P4_H6_2 | reverse complement strand
AGGTAGCAGCAATCGGAAACCGTTCGCGCGACCAGAACGAAAAGCGCATGAAAGCAGTCCGTATCGTCGTCAACGGCAATACCTACGACGTCTATTCGGACCGTGTGCCGCCGAGCTGAGCAGGATCGACAGGTGGAGTCGCTCCAGGCGATAGAACAGCTTACCTTGGTTAGGCTGCTCAAGGCCTCCTTTATCGCCTACCCCGTCGTCAACGCGGTCCATATCGCTGCAATCGGCACGTTGCTGACCTCGGTCACGCTGATGGATCTCCGCATTCTCGGCGCATTTCCTGCTTTACCCCAGCGTCCCTTCATTTTGGTGCTGAGGCGGTGTGCTTTGATGGCCTTCGCAGCTGCCGTGCTGAGTGGGCTTCTGCTGTTTTCCGTGCGTGCCTCACACTACGCGCAGCTGCCAGCCTTTCTCGGCAAGATGGGACTCATCGCCCTGGCGGGAGCCAATTTTGTTGCCTTCGCCTCTGTCAACAATGGCCGACAAGCACACGGTCCACAGCCGGTGTTGCGCCTGCTCGCGGTGGTTTCTATCCTGCTGTGGTGTGCCGTTTTGTTGTGCGGCCGTTTCATTGGCTTCCAATGAACTTGATGCACCGGCATGTTGCCCATTTTCGAGTGGTCGATACTATTCTATAAGTCAGTCGCTTACATTCACAGCCGAAGCAAACTACGGCATGCGAGCTGAAGGAGTTGCGAGCGGTTTGAATAGACTAGCGTTCGGCTATATCCTGCCGCAGGGAGGCGTTTCGAGTTTCTGGCCGCCCCCTAATACCACATTATAGGCAAGCGACCCGAATGGATCGACGATCTTCTGCGAGCCATGCGCCACGAGCAGTCCACCAGTCACCAAGCGAAGCATCGTCTCACTGGCTGTTTTGGTCCTGGCATAGTCTGGAGCAAGAGCTGGAAAAACAAGTTTGGCTGCAACTGTCACATTCATCTTTCGATCTCCTGATGCCGTTTCTGATTCAATTGACGCCATTTCGAAGCCTTTGGGC
>NZ_JBFUKO010001047.1:0-1014 GCF_056400805.1 Aminobacter sp. P4_H6_2 | reverse complement strand
GGCTGAGCACTTCGTCGCCATAGGCCAAACGCTCGTCGGCTGCGGGAAGTACTGCCTGAATGTTCAACTCGTCGAAATAGGGCTCAGTCATTCCCCACTCATGTGACTGGATGGCGGCCACCGTCTCGGCAAACAGCTGCTCGTAGTCCGTTTCCAGTCGCTCGCCAGGGCCGGTGCCGCTGATAATCCAGCCGGTCGGCGACACGATGGTTTCTCCAACAAAATCGGCATGCACCCGGTTGGGGGCGAAAACGGTGTGGCTTGCCGTGCTGCCGTCGGCCAGCGTCAGTGTCACACCGTAGTGGAACAGGTCATCGGGGCGGGCGGCGAAGGATATCCTGATGTCCCCGGCAAGGGCGGCAAGCGGATAGGTTTCGAGGATGAAGCGGTTTTTTGGCGCGCGCTCGTGAACGGGATAGGTGACCGCAATTTCGGTCACACCGGCCAGATCGAGTTCTTCGAGGAAGAAGTGCAGCAGCGGCTTGTAGGCGGAACGGATGCGGGCGCTGATGCCTTTTTGTGCCAGCTTCTGCTCGGCCGCCTTGCGGCTCGCGCTGTCGTCGAAGGTCCACGCCTGCAGCGTCGCGCCCACACCTGCAGCGGTTGCGACGAGCGCATCCAGCGTGCGCCCGTAGGTCTTTTCGAAAATCGATGTCATCGTGAGGTTCTACCTGTCGGATCGAGGCTGTCGCGGAGCCAGTCACCAAGAAGGTTGAGGCCAAGCACGGTCAGCAAAATGGCGAGGCCGGGAAAGACGCTGACCCACCAGGCCAGCTGCAGATAGGTGCGTCCGTCGGCCAGCATGCCGCCCCAGCTCGGGATCGTCGGATCGACGCCAAGGCCGAGGAAGGTCAGGCTCGACTCGAGCAGGATGTTGCTTGCGACGTTCAGCGTCATCAGCACGATCACCGGTCCGATCAGGTTCGGCAGCAAATGCTGGAAGATGATGCGCCAGTCCCGTACGCCGATGGCACGCGCCGACAAGATGAATTCCCGTTCGCGCAAAGTCAGCAC
>NZ_JBFUKO010001046.1:0-1019 GCF_056400805.1 Aminobacter sp. P4_H6_2 | reverse complement strand
CTTACATTCACAGCCGAAGCAAACTACGGCATTCGAGCTGAAGGAATTGCGAGCGGTTTGAATAGACTCGCGTTCGGCTATATCCTGCCGCAGGGAGGCATTTCGAGTTTCTGGCCGCCCCCCTAATACCACATTATAGGCAAGCGCGCGCTGGCGGGGCCYCTGAGTCATAGTCATCTCAACATATAAGGCCTTCCATGGCTGATTTTGCTGATTTGCAGTTCAACAGGGCCACGGCAGACCTCCATGACTTTTGGCTTGGGATGGCGATTGAGGGTTGGTCTTGGGATTATTCCCTTGGCCTGGGGATGTTAATGAATGACCCTGACCCCCTTTCCGAGAGCAAGACACTCAGAATCGCATGCCGGGTCGATAAAGCAGACGGACCAGCGAAGATGATGGGTCTACCTGTCAGCGTCAGGGCCTATGTCGGCCCGGGGTACAGGGAAGACAAGCGGCAAGGGTCCCAGCGCAAGTTTGATGAGGTCGGCTCACTTTCAAGAATAAAGGGAGGTTACGAGGCCTTTATTATGATGCCAGACGACATGCTGCCTATTGCTATCACCATGCTCGCATCCAAAAGCTGGCGTCACCTGCAATTCTCTTGCCACAAGCAACACAGCCGTGAGAGTGCGATAATCGGGTACTACTTCAGAACCGAACCCCATCCGAAGGAATGGTGATTAGTTGGGAAAGCTCGCCCTTGCGGYTCGACAGGTCACAGTCAAGGAGCGGCAAAAGCGGGGTTCGTGGCTGAGGTCAAAATAGCAGCGGCGCAAACGGGGCGAATAGGCTAGCGGAGTAGCTGCCGATCACGCCGTTACCCCCCTTTTTTAAGGCATCGCACTTGGACTATTCCCTGCAACAATTTGGCGCAAATGCGCTCATCGCTGCAATGCTCTTGCACAGGCGCAAGGCCCGGCCATGGGGCGGGCGTCGGTCATCGACGCGGACACGATTGAGATTGCGGGCGAGCGCATCCGGTTCAATGGCGTTGATGCGCCCGAAAGCTGGCAGGT
>NZ_JBFUKO010001045.1:0-1026 GCF_056400805.1 Aminobacter sp. P4_H6_2 | reverse complement strand
TACCGGCCTGATCGCGCACTCGACTGGCTGCGCCCGGCGATGAAGAAATGCGCCGACCTCGGGCTGATCGTCAAAGTCCATACTGGAGACGGGCCCTACAGCATTCCGACCGAGTTCTATCCGATCATTCGGGAGTTCCCGTCGGTCAACTTCATCCTCGGCCATTTCGGCGTCCAGACGGGCGGGGTCTATGTCTTCGAACCGTTCCAGATGGCGATGGATGCACCCAACGTCTACTGCGAATCCGGCTGGTGCCTGCAGTCGCGCATCGTCGAGTTCGCCAAGGAATTGCCCAAGCACAAGATCCTCTTCGGCACCGACACCCCGCCAAACGAACCAGGAATGTGGCTGCGCCTGCTCGAGGTGCTTTGCCACGAGCCGCCGCAAGGGCTGAACCTCGATGAGGATACGCTCGAGGATTACTTCGGCAATAATATCGCCCGGATGATCGGCATCGAGCCGACGCCGCCCCCGCGCAGCATGGAAGAAGCCCAGGCCCGCCTGACGGACACCTATGCCAGCCTCCAGCCGGCATGATGCGGCCCAACGCCTTGTTTCGTGAATTCGGAGACCACAGATGATTATCGACACCCACCTCCATCCGACCAATCTGGTCGACGAGGCCTGGCGCCACACCGGCACGCCGTTCAATGGCGAACGCATGCTGAAGCTGATGGACGGGCCTTACATGATCAACGGCAAACCGCGCCGCATCGACATGGGCTTCATCCAGCCGCCGCCCGGCAATACCGGTTACCGCGATGGCAATCGCATGGGCCGCGACGGCATTCGCGACTACATGGCCTACATCGCCGAGCTGTGCCAGAAATACCCGGATCGTTTCATCGGTAACTTCAACTACAACCCCCGCTGGGGTCCTGAGAACGGCGCAGCTGAGCTGGAATTCCACGTCAAGGAATATGGCTTCAAGATGCTGAAGTTGCATGCCAACATGCATGGCTACCGGCCTGACCGGGCCCTCGACTGGCTGCGCCCGGCGATGAAGAAATGCGCCGACCTCGGGCT
>NZ_JBFUKO010001044.1:0-1026 GCF_056400805.1 Aminobacter sp. P4_H6_2 | reverse complement strand
CGACGAAATAGCCTGACCGCAGGAAGGCAGTCGATGGCGCCACGCAGTCAAGCAGCGCCTCAAACCGGTTGAGGGTGGCGATGACGCCGGTGCCAGCTGGATGCTGCGCCCCGATGGACGACAGAACAACGGCCTTGGGCAGACGCGCCCGCCGTGCCGCACTGGCAAGTACTGCGCCGAAGTCTTCCGTGCGCTGATAGGGATCGCCGCTCACCGGCGGCGGATTGAGCAGGAACGCTCCTTGCGCGCCCTTCAGCGCATCGGCAATCGCGTCGGCATCCTCGATGCTCGCGACGGCGACTTCCGCGCCGAGGGCTGTCCATTTTTCAGCCTGCTCCTTGCGACGCAGGACGACACGCACGGCCTCGCCGCGTTCAATGAGGGCGCGCGCTATCTCGCCGCCGGCCCGTCCGTTTGCTCCAAGCACGACATACATGATTGCCACTCCTTCAGATCGTTTGACGGAGGAACGATAGGCGGTGGCATTCCATGCGTCCAATGCATGGTGTATATGGTCAGCATGCGCGAAGTGGATTTACGCCGCCTCGACCTCAACCTTTTGGTAGTGCTCGAGGCGCTGCTGGATGAGAAGAACGTCACAAGGACCGCCCACCGGCTCGGCATGAGCCAGCCGGCCGCGAGCCGAGCGCTCGGGCGATTGCGCACGCTGTTTTCGGACGCGCTGCTGGTTGATGGGCCGGGCGGCTACATCCTCAGTTCGCGTGCCCAAGAGGTGCGCCCCGTGCTGCGCGGCATATTGGCGGGCGTTGGCGAAATGCTGGAGGCGAGTTCGTTCGACCCCGCGACGGCGACGGGTCGAATCCGGCTTCTTATGCCCGATCTCCAAGCCGCCGTGCTGGCGCCGCATTTGCTCGCCCGCCTCGCCCGCGAGGCGCCGTCGCTTGATCTCGATATTGTCGCGCCTGATACGAACGGGTTCCAGGCGCTGGAGCATGGTGTCGCGGATGCGATGGTGGCGCTGATCGACGAGGCACCGGCCGGCATTAATCGACGCCGCCTCTATGA
>NZ_JBFUKO010001043.1:0-1040 GCF_056400805.1 Aminobacter sp. P4_H6_2 | reverse complement strand
CGATGGGGAGATTAAGGGGCCAAACGCGTATTGCCGCTGCCGCGCCAGCTCATTCCCATTCAGGGTCCGTTTGTTGAGCTTAGATCCCTGTTATTTCGCCAGGGAATTTGTCTACGAACCCGTTGAATTCACTGGCGCATTCCGCCAGCAGGCGAACGAGATTTCGCTGTTGGTGGACAAAACTCCCTGTTTCTCGCCCAAAACAGGGAAGCCAAAGGAGAGACCAGTTCGCACCAGACTGCGAGCACCGCCATCTGCGTACATATCTGCGAACTTCTGGCATAGCCGGACCGCCAGAGGTATCGGAGGAGCTCTCCACAGCTCTTCGAAGGTCATCGATATGACCTTCGATCCGAACATCACCCACACCAACCTCGATGCGCTCAATGATGGTGGAGAGATAAATCTTTGTTCGAGCTGGACTCTCCTTCTCAAGAAGCTCGAGCATGAGGGTGCGGAAATAAGCGATGTCCGCATCGTTGACTTCGCCGTGTCCGCCAAGTRCCGACATTGCATCCTGTAGCCGAGCACGAGCCATCCCGATTTCATCGGCGGCACGCTGCAAGTTGCGCTGAAAAAGCGGATCACCCTCCAGTGACGGAGCGAGACGTATACTTGCCCACAATCCCTCCATGGCAGTCTCTGCCGCGACCACTCTCGATCGAAGGATGGGTAAATCCTGTGTGGCCGAAAGAGCCCTAATCCGCTCACGGCGCTGTAGGCCTAAAATCAAATCCCTCAAATGACCGTGATCGAGAACTCTTGTCCGAACCGCCGTCAAAACAGCTTGATCGAGCTGTTTCTCGGGGATGCTCGGACCGCTACAGACAAACTTGCCGCGATTGGCACTACTGCAGTGATAGTATCGGCAAGTAAGGGGTCGGGCGGATCATCCGCCCCAACTGTCTGGGGAGGCRACACAGCCGCCTCCCCTCGCAAGGTGTCGCCCGCGCACATGGAAAAGCGGGTGGCCAAGCGTTCTCCGAGCTGCGTGCCTGTGAACAATCAAGCAAGCRCAAGCTTGGGGCGGACCCAATCAG
>NZ_JBFUKO010001042.1:0-1042 GCF_056400805.1 Aminobacter sp. P4_H6_2 | reverse complement strand
GGTAGAGCCCGGCGACGCCAAGCGTGGCACCGAGCGCGAGCGGCGCCCATTTCGACCGCTGAGGCGGATCGAGGCTCGCCGCAAGCTCGCTGCCGAACTGGACCAGGACATACACTAGGAGGCCAGCCGTCGCCCAGACGAGCATGTAGCCCGCGACGAAGATCCATGTCGGGACGGCCACGTGCCGTTCGCGACTCGCCTGTGCCGTCGCGAACATAAAGACCATGGGCGCCGCGGCCGGCAGCATCATGGCCGCCATCATCACAGTCCACACAGAGAGAAAGGCGGCGGCGCCGGCAACTGACCAGCCGTCGGCGGCTATTCCGGACATAGCCATGCCGGCCATCCCTTCCATGCCCTCCATCCCGCCGCGCATGATGCCCATAGGCATGTCCATGCTGAAGGTCTGGTAGAGGGTGAGCGCCCATGCCGCTGCTGTCAGTACAGCGAGCGATGCAAGGAGACCCAGCGGCATGCCACGGAGATTCCGGGTGAAACGCCACCATTTCCTGGGGAACGCGTCAGGCAACGGCACACCGCCCTAGTTCGGACCGGTCCAGTCGAACGGAATGTGCTTGCTCGAGCGGGCGTTGCCCGTCCAGTCGAGCCCGAAGCCTTTGGTGCTCACTTCTACGGAGCGCCCCCAGGTGGCAATCTGGCCCGGGCCAACCTCCGAGCCCGGCGGGTTGATCGTCTGCACCCGCTTGCCGGGCGGTGTGGTTGGACCGGAAAGCGCTTCTGCGCGCCCGACGACGCGGCCGGGAATTTCGACCCGCCAGGTGGCGAGGTCGCCCGCCACCTCAAAACTGATAGGCACGAACTCGATACCACGCATCTCGCCGATGTTGGCCGCAAATCCGGCCGGCCAGCCGCCGGCCTGGCCGCCGAAGATCGCCTGCAGGGCTTCGCGCTGCCGCTCATTCGCCTTCTCGTCGATGTACATGCCCATCACGGCCTGTGCTTCGCCTGCCCAGAGATTGCCTTCGACTTCACCGAGTGCAACTAGCGTCAGGCCGTCTAGCTTCACGCCGCCATACTGACC
>NZ_JBFUKO010001041.1:0-1043 GCF_056400805.1 Aminobacter sp. P4_H6_2 | reverse complement strand
AAACAGAATTCCCCAGCGCCGCGATCGGGGAGCGTCTTAGAATGGCGGGCGCAAACAAGTCCGAATTCAAGTCGCTGGAGTGAAGCTGGCCATCTCGCCGGACAAGCCGATCCTCACAGCCTTTGCCCGCAACGCAAGGCGATCGCTGTATGGCGATGCAGGTGGACGGCGATGGCTGAGTGTTTCGGGTGAGGCGGGACGAAGAGATTTCGGACTGCAGAAAAGAAAAACAGGAAGTATTGTAGGCCACCTGGATAACGAAATCCCTGCATGGCTCGCTCTCGTTTTCGCAAGGACAGATGCGAGTTCTCGGCGCGATTGTTCAGACCCTTATGCGATCAATGCTCGACAGTGGGCATGACCTGGCGTCGCGCCGCTCCATAGGAGCGCAGTTTGTCAGTGACGATACGCTTCGGCAGACATCCCTGCTTCTTCATCAAACGGATCAGGAGACGCTTGGCAGCCTTGGTGTTGCGCCGGCTCTGGACCATCTCGTCGAGAACATAGCCGTCCTGATCAACGGCGCGCCATAGACGGTTGCGGAAACTCAGGCGCCATCCGCATCTCCGCAGCATGGTGATCGACATGCTGACGGCCCACTGGTCGCCGGAACAGATCGCCGGCCGCCTACTGGCCGATGGTGTCAGCCTTGTTCGCATCTGCGCGGAGACGATCTACCGCTTCATCTACGACAAGGAAGATTATGGTCTCGGCCTCTACCGCTATTTTCCGGAGGCCCGTCGCAAACGCCGTCCGCGTGGCGCCAGACAGCCGCGAAACAGCGTCTTTCCAGCCAACTGTAGGATATCGCAAAGGCCTGACTTCATGGATGATCGCTCCCAATTCGGCCATTGGGAGGGCGACCTTTTGATTTCGAGCGTGTATTGGGCCATGCCAATGTCACCTCCCAGGTCGAGCGTAAGTGCCGCTACACGGTGATGATCAACAACCAAAGCGTCATCGCGATCCAAATTGGCCACGATAGCGAGGAGCGATCTGATGGATGGATGGGCCCGCTACGGCAACGTTGACCGCTCTTGCGG
>NZ_JBFUKO010001040.1:0-1044 GCF_056400805.1 Aminobacter sp. P4_H6_2 | reverse complement strand
TGTTTAGTCCCGGCATTTGCTGGAGCGGGTCGCGAGAGAACCGTTGTGGCTGGGAAAGCCATGCCTTGCAGATGAATTCGTAGGGCGTGAGGCCTTTGAGGGTCTTGAGCCTGCGGCCGAAGTTGTAGGCCAAGACGAAGTCGGCAAGGTGCTGGCGGAGTTGGTCGTGGCTCTCATAGTAGAAACGCCTAACGGTCGCCTCCTTAATGGTCCGGTTCATCCTCTCGACCTGGCCGTTGGTCCAYGGGTGCCTTGCCTTGGTCGTGCGGTGTTCGATGTCGTTCGTGGCGCAGGCGTATTCGAAGGCATGGGCGCGGAAGAGTTCGCCGTTTGCGATGGCCTCCTTGATTAGCGGCACGGCCGAACCGCCGGCGCCGGGGGTGGTGAACTGGATGCCGTTGTCGGTGAGCACGGTGTGGATCTTGTAGGGAACCGCCGCGATCAGGCGCAGCAAGAACTCCCGGGAGATGGCGGTGGTGGCCTTCTCGTGCAGTTCGACGAAGGCGAATTTCGAGGTGCGATCGATGGCGACGAACATGTGCAGCTTGCCTTGCTCGGTACGCACCTCGGCGACGTCGAGGTGGAAGTAGCCGATCGGATAGCTCTTGAATTTCTTCTTCGCCGGCTTGTCGCCCTCTACGTCCGGCAAGCGACCGATGCCGTGGCGCTGCAGACAACGATGCAATGACGAACGCGTCAGGTGCGGGATCGTGGGCTGTAAGGCATAGAGGCAGTCATCGAGTGGCAACAGAGTGTAGCGCCGGAAGGCGACGATGACCGCCTCTTCCTCGAGCGAGAGCACTGTCGATCTCGGCTCCCTCGGACCGGTCGGCAGATCGGCCACCGAAGTCCGCTCCCGCCATTTGGCGACGGTCTTCTGGTTGATTCCGTAGCGTTTCGCCAGCGCCCTCAGGCTCTCTTGACTATGCTGTATCGCTCGACGGACCGCCTCTGTCGTCGTGGCGCTCCCATGAAGAACCTGGCCCATAGTGCATCCCCTGTTTCGGCCAACAAGGATGCCCCATCAAAGCCTGGGATCAAACA
>NZ_JBFUKO010001039.1:0-1047 GCF_056400805.1 Aminobacter sp. P4_H6_2 | reverse complement strand
GCGCTATAGTGATTGGCTTGCGAGGCTAGGCCAATCAAGTCAGCTTCCAGCGGCGCCATCAACCGCAATATCGATTGGGCGACTACAGGTTCACCGACGCGACCCATGGGTCCGTCCAGCTGCTTGATAAGCTCAGACAGCCGCTTGACAGTGTCTTCTCGCTCCGAAGCCTCACTGACAAACGCTTGAAATTGACCGCTTGTGAAGAGGTCAAGCCGCCCTTTCAATATATCAAAGCGGAGTTGCGCATCGGCAACGAGTGGCTCATTCGGCGAGGCCGCAATGGCAGTAACGCGTTGATACAACCGCAGATACTCATTCATCCCCTGGCTGGCACTCCAGGCCACGTCATATCGGGAGATTTTGCCTATCGACGCCTGACGTTCAAAGATTACGAACGACAAATAGATCGCGGCAATGGCGAAGGCGGCGATGGTGCCGATCAGTAGAGTTTTCAGCAAATGAAATGCGAACGCGCGGCGAGAGCCAGGCGCCAACAACGGTCCCATGTTATGGGCCTACCGTATAACCAAGCGTGCAAGCTGCCAAACTGAGCGTGAATAGAATTTTTGGCTCTGAAGTTCGGAATCACGATCAAAAGGATAGACGATAAAGAGGGGACCCTTGTTGCTGACGGACATATATTGACCATCACGCTTGAGAGCTAGGAGCACGTCGAACTCTGCAAAATCCTTTAGCGGGATTGTCGTACTGTAGTCGTTGAGCGCTATTGCGACGACCTCATCGCCATCTGCTTCAACGAGCTTCATGATCCGATCAAGAGGGACGCCCTCGAATTTAACCGGTCCGGTAAACCATGGTGTCATGGTTTCGAATGATGTGACCCCTAGATCTTCGAGCATGGCTCGATCAAATACGGCAGTGTTGCCTGAATTGGTCACACCAATCTTGCCTTCGATTGTCAGAATCGGAGGGCCCTTGGGTGATGGGAGTTTTCCGTCTTCCGATTTGGCGGCCGACAGCGCCAGGAGCGCAATTGACGATGCCAGCGCCACGGTCCGGACGATCGAAGACGAAACGTGATAC
>NZ_JBFUKO010001038.1:0-1049 GCF_056400805.1 Aminobacter sp. P4_H6_2 | reverse complement strand
TCATTGGCATCGCCCAGGCGCAGCGCACAGTTCGTCAAAAACTCTAACCGCGCTGCCGGTATCGGAAAAACCGATATCACCCTTCTTCCAAATGAATTTGCGAAACCTGCGCTTTCACAGCACCTTTCGTTTCAGGGCAACACCGCCGATCGAGAGCGGCCCCTGCAAATGGGAGAATCGAGATGAAGGCATTTTTGAAATCCTGCACGGCCATCGCCTTGGCGTGCAGCTTTTCCGGCCAGGCTTTTGCGCAGGTCAAGGAAATCGGCAAGGGCGAGGGCCAAGTCAACATCATCGCCTGGCCGGGCTATATCGAGCGGGGCGAGACCGACAAGAATTACGACTGGGTGACGGATTTCGAAAAGGCGTCGGGCTGCAAGGTCAACGTCAAGACCGCGGCCACCTCGGACGAAATGGTGGCGCTGATGAATGAGGGCGGCTTCGATCTCGTCACCGCATCGGGTGACGCCTCGCTTCGCCTGGTTGCCGGCAAGCGCGTCCAGCCGATCAACACCGACCTGATCAAGAGCTGGTCGGCAGTCGACGAGCGCCTCAAGGATGCGCCCTGGTTCACTGTCGACGGCAAGCATTACGGCGTGCCCTATCAGTGGGGCCCGAATGTGCTGATGTACAACACCAACGTGTTCAAGGAAGCGCCCAAGAGCTGGAACATCGTCTTCGAGCCGATGGATCTGCCCGATGGAAAGCCCAACAAGGGTCGTGTCCAGGCCTATGACGGCGCGATCCATATCGCAGACGCCGCCAACTACCTGATGGCGCACAAGCCCGATCTCGGCATCAAGGATCCCTACGAACTCAACGAGGGCCAGTACAAGGAAGCACTCGATCTGCTGCGCACCCAGCGCACGCTCGTCGGCCGCTACTGGCATGACGCCATGATCCAGGTCGACGACTTCAAGAATGAGGGCGTGGTCGCTTCAGGTTCGTGGCCGTTCCAGGTTAATTTGCTCGCTTCGGAAAAGCAGCCGGTCGCCTCGACAATCCCGGAAGAGGGCGCCACCGGCTGGGCCGACACGACAATGATGCAT
>NZ_JBFUKO010001037.1:0-1049 GCF_056400805.1 Aminobacter sp. P4_H6_2 | reverse complement strand
TTTGCGGGCTGTTCTGACCCTGCGGCAGAGCGCCAGGCAGCGCCTCGGTCTCGAAGTCGTTGCCGAAGCCGGGCATGTATTTCACATCGGTGGCAGCGGCCACCTGCTTTTCGGTTTTGTCCAGCATGGCTTGCACCTCCCGTGAGCACATGAGATCGTCGAATTGGTTGCAATTGTAACCGTCGRTTTTGTAACTATCAAAGGCTGTTCGATGCCCGCGCCCTTCGATCTCGAGAGCTTCCTGCCCTATCGGCTCAACCGCGCAGCCGAGCTGATCAGCCTGAGCTTCGCACGCGAATACAAACAGCGCTACCAGATCACGCGGCCAGAGTGGCGCACGCTGGCTGCCCTTGGCAGCGTTGGAAAAATGACGGCGACCGAGGTCGGGGTACATTCCAACATGCACAAGACCAAGGTCAGCCGCGCCGTGCGTGCGCTCGAACAGCGCCGCTGGCTGAAACGCACGGAGGACGATGCCGACCGGCGGGTCGAGCATCTAGAGCTGACTGCGCTGGGCCAGAAGAGCTACCGAGAGATTGCAGCACTTGCCCGCAGCTATCAGGCGAGCCTTGAGCAAACGCTTGGCCACGGCGCGATTGAGAGCATCGAAGCGGGGTTGGCGGATGTCGAGCAGGCGCTACTGGCGGGACCTCGCAAGAGGCGCTGATATCAGCCGATCGGCAGCGCCCCGAACTGCTTGAGCGTGGTCAGCACGATCGATGTCTTGACGTGCTGCACGGCGTCATGCGGCAACAGCACCTCGTTGACGAAGCGCGACAGGTCGGAGAGCCCGCGCACCACGACCTTCAGGTGATAGTCCATCTCGCCGGTCAACGAATAGGCCTCCAGCACTTCGGGCAGGTCGTTGACCAGACGGGCGAAGCGCTGGGCATTGTCGCGGTTGTGGGTAGCCAGCGTCACGGAGATGACCACGAGGAGGTCGAGCCCCAGCTTCTCCCGATCCAACATCGCCTGATAGCCGCGAATGAAACCGTCAGCCTCCAGCCGAACGCGACGGCGGGAGCACTGCGAGGCCGACAGGGCGATCT
>NZ_JBFUKO010001036.1:0-1052 GCF_056400805.1 Aminobacter sp. P4_H6_2 | reverse complement strand
CCGTCCGTCAAGGCATGCTCATATGTGTCGAATGCCGCTGTGGGGCGACCGCATACTTCATGGCGGCAGACGTTATGTTGGTCGTAGGCGGTGGGAGGAATTTTGACGAAATCCGATTTCGATGTCGGAGGTGTAAATCGCGCGCCAACAAAATTCGCCCTATCGAAATAGATCGAGACAGGCTGCCGCGAATACTTATTTACCGACTTTCACGATCAGGCACCGGCGGGCCAGTCATTTGGTCACTGAGGCGCTTTAAGGGCTAGAATTCTTATCCCGCTACTGGTCTAGGCGTCGTCGGCTCCGCTGGCATGTCCCTACCTGAGTGCCCGTTCTTGGCCCGGACACTATCCTCCCTTGGCCTCGCGCTTCCGAGCAAGCTCCTCAGCAGCCTCAGTCTCCAAGATAGGGATTTTCCCGCCGCGCAGTTCGCAGTAAAATGCCCACTCCAAACAGGACGTGCCAGGCAGAGTTACGATGAAGAAGCCTCCGTTCGATGTGATGGACTTCCTCAGGACCGTGGACGGCGGTACGACGGTCGCCACGTATCGCACCAATGAGACGGTCTTCTCACAAGGAGACCCTGCGGATTCCGTGTTCTATATCCAAGAGGGCAAAGTCAAAGTCTGCGTCATATCTGAACAGGGTAAGGAGGCCGTCGTTGCCCTCCATGGCAGCGGGGATTTCTTCGGCGAAGGCTGCTTGAGTGGACAGCCGCTGCGGCTGGCCTCGGTCGCGGCGATGACAGAGAGCGTCATCACGCGCCTCGACAAGGCTGCAATCACCCGCGTGCTCCGGGACGAGCCTAAATTCTCTGAAATGTTCATGACCTATTTGTTGGCAAGGAATGCCAGGGTCGAAGAGGATTTGGTCGATCAGCTTTTCAATTCCAGCGAAAAACGTTTGGCAAGGTTGCTTCTCATCATGGCAAACTTCGGCATGGAGGGGGAGCCACAGCCTGTCATCGCCAACATCAGCCAAGAAACGCTCGCCGAAATGGTTGGCACCACGCGGTCCCGAGTAAGCACGTTCATGAACAAGTTCCGCAGGCT
>NZ_JBFUKO010001035.1:0-1053 GCF_056400805.1 Aminobacter sp. P4_H6_2 | reverse complement strand
GTTGCATGCCACCGGAAAGCTCGCGTGACATCTTCTCGCTAAAGCCGCCAAGGCCGACACGATCGAGCAACGCCTCGATCCTATCCCTGTCCGGCTTCATCCGCCGCAGTTCAAACGGGAACGCGATGTTCTGCTGTATGGTGCGCCAAGGAAGCAGATTTGCCTCTTGGAACATCATGCCTACGCTCGGATGCGGCCGTCTGATCTCGTCCTCGCCCAGGTGGATCCGGCCGCCACTCAACTGGTGGAGGCCAGCAATGGACCAGAGCAAGGTTGTCTTGCCGCAGCCAGATGGTCCCACGACGGAGATGAACTCGCCGGGCTCGACGGTCATGTCCACGTCCTGTAGCGCGTGGACAGCGCCTGATTGCGCAGCATAAGTCTTGGTCGCGCCGCTGATGCGGAGCGTGTCGCAGGTGTGGTTTCCCATGCCCTTCTCCCTTTCTGGAACATGCCTCCCCCGTTCCCGCGCCGATGTCGCCCGCGTGAGCTCAAGCAGTACGTCCCGGTTGTTGGTCTCAGCTCTTGAGAAGAGCCCTCAAATGCTCATCCACCTGGCCCATGTATCCAGGTTCAAATCCGTTCAGGCCCATGTGGCCTTCCGGCGTGTGAATGACCTTCAGTTCCGCGCCCTCGATCAGGGAGCAGTCTGCCTCGCATTCATGCATCGGGAAAAACATATCGTGGCTGATCGGCATGACGTAGGTCCTAGCTGTGATCCGCCTAAGCGCAGCAGGAAGGTCGCCCCCGGCGTGGCGTGAGACATCCGCCCTCTGCCACTTCCACATCTCGCAGAGCAGCACGTTTGGATCCATTGGCTCGAAATACGCCTTCATCACCCCGTTAATGAAGTCATCAGGGGACGACAGCCCAAGCACGCTTCGCCAGCGCTCTTCCTGATAGAATTGCGGGGACCATCCCAAGGTCGCAACGATTCTGGCCAGACGGTCCATGCCGTTTCGTACATCAAGCCCGTTTTCATACCAGCCGCCGTTCCAGGCGGGATCGGACATCAGCGCGTCTGCGCAAGCGTCGACAAAGATGACCTGATGG
>NZ_JBFUKO010001034.1:0-1063 GCF_056400805.1 Aminobacter sp. P4_H6_2 | reverse complement strand
AATTATGACAATGCTCGTCTTGTCCGTGGCGCTGGTGATCATGACTGCAATGGCAGGGTCGTCGCGTACCTTGTATCAAGGTTCTCATGATGGCTGGCTGCCCAAATATTTGTCCAAGCTCAACAGTCACGGCGCTYCCGTGGCAGCCATGTGGACCGATCTTATCTTCAACGCCTTTTTGCTCATGCTCTCGGACTACGTGTTCCTGATCGTACTGGCCAACACCACCTACATGATCTTCGTGTTCTTAAACCTGCAGGCTGGCTGGCTACATCGGATGGATCGGCCTGATGCGCCTCGACCCTATCGGTGCCCAACTTGGTTGCTTTGGGTAGGGGGAGTTTGTGGCTATCTCAATCTTCTCATCATGGGGTGGGGAGCTGATTTTTGGGGTGAGCGCGCATTGCTTACCAGCCTCCTGATCACCGCAGGCATCATTCCAATTTTCCTCTTTCGACATTACGTCACTGATCGTGGCCGCTTTCCCGATTGGATGCAGGAAGACTTGATGGACGGTAAGAACTTGATCAAGAAGCGCGCGGGCATTCTGCCATACGTTGTGCTCCTTACCGGTGGCGTGACGATTTATATCGGGCACCTCCTGGCAGCAAGCAGCATGTAAAAGGCACCATTGCCTACATAGCCCTTGGTATCGCAAGGCCCTGGCGGATCTCATTTCCGCCAGGGTCTTTCTGTTTGAAGGCTAATCTTAGACCCTTTCACACCTTCTAAAGCGGCCGCGCGGCAACTGACGATTGCTTCCTTGGCGATACGCGCAGAAGCGCGGCTCTAAAAAGTTTCTTCCCTCGCCAGACAGCTCTGCTCCTGCTTAGCCAGGCAGGGCATAGCCCAAGTGCCCCTATCTATTGCCCAAGGCTGCCTAGCGGCTGGCAATTGCGCCCCACAACATTGTCCAGACAGGGTCGCCCAGTATATCGGAAATTGATGCGATCAATGTTTTGCATAATGATTCAGTATGTTGAAGAAAGATTTTTCACAGACAATACTCAAACACAGTCATCTCGATGGAAGAAGTGCGGGTGACATAGGTCATCTCAAGTAC
>NZ_JBFUKO010001033.1:0-1074 GCF_056400805.1 Aminobacter sp. P4_H6_2 | reverse complement strand
GAACAAGACGCTATATCTGACCATGAGCACGTCCGAGGCAACTACTGCCAAGGACAACGCGGTTCCCTATCAATTTCGCCTGACAACCAATTCGGCTGCGACTGCGGCTGGTGCTGCACAGAAATATGTTGAGTCTCTAGGTCAGAGCTGGGTGACGCTTTTCGCCGACATCAAGTGGGGACAATCAGAGCGAGACTGGTGGGCGAAGGGTGTCGTTGCGTCCGGTGGCAAAGTTGGCAATGCCGTAGCGCTGCCGGTCGACGCGCCGGATCTGCTTCCTTTCGTARTGCAGATTAACCGGAGCGCCGACGGTATCTTTATGCCCGTCCTAAACGCACTGCAGGCAATCCAGCTGCTACGCAGCTCCGGATACGAACAGAAGATCGTTCTGGCCGGACTAAGCTTCTCCCTGTTTGACTACAGAGAGCTTGGCGATGTCGGCGAAGGTGTTTTCGGGATCGAGACCGCGCCAGTCGCGCTGAAGGATATGAACTCCCCCGAAATGGCCGACATCTACAAGGCACTCGGGATAGATGAAAATGGTGTAGACGCAGCCAGCGGCAAAGTTATCGGCAGTTCGATGCTCCTTGGCATCGTGCAAAGCCTCGGTTTTCTGAAGGCCAATGTCGAGCAAGGTGGCTGGAAAACAAAGGCGGATACGGCAGCGCTAATCAAACACGCGGAATCGGTGCCGTCCTATCCGAGGGGTCCACTCTTCCCGCTGGGTGAGGTCGCGATGCGGGCGCAGGATCATCAGGCGTTCATGGATATATTCCTTCTGCAGATGCAGGGAGGAGCGCTTGCCAAGTATGGTATCGCCCCAAAGGATTCCACGATCTACGACGCCGATGTTGACCTGACGAAGGGCTGAAATCTTGCGGCCGCTAGAAAACGAAGCGTTCAAAGTGGAAGGGGTCAGCAAGATGTTTGGCGCCTTCCAGGCACTTAAAGACGTATCCTTGGGTGTTCACCACGGGGAGGTCTTGGCAATCATCGGTCCGAACGGCGCGGGGAAGACGACTTTCATCAACATCGTGAGCGGCGTCTTCAGGCCGACCAGCGGACGGATACTCT
>NZ_JBFUKO010001032.1:0-1076 GCF_056400805.1 Aminobacter sp. P4_H6_2 | reverse complement strand
GTTCCATAGCCGCGCGTAACGCTGGTCACCTCGTCATCATGTTCGGAAATTGGCACGTATCGCGGGGTACCATCCTCATTTGTCAAATCGAGGATCGGACCCAGGTTTGGTCGCTCGGCCGCCCATTTGGAGAGGTCGACGGGATCGCCCTGGACGAAACGGTCCAAGCTGGCGTCGGGCGTTTCGCCAGCTTCCCTTTCAAATCTTGCACGCATTTCGGGCGTCAGTTTCTTCAGGCGACGGCGGAAGCGGACAATGATCTGCTCGCGGATGCGGCTTTTGTGTTCCGCATCACCGCGACCGGCCAGCTCTTCGAAGAGCTTGGTCAGGGTGAATTTTGGGTCCGCCGCCACCGGCTTCATATCGGTCATATCTTGGAGGTGGGCGTAGAGATCGACCGCATCGAAGATGCGAAAAGTCTCCTTGTCGATCTCTAGACATAGGCGTGTCGCGCGGCCCAGCATCTGCTCATAGAGAATGCGGCTGTTCACCCGGCGCATAAAGACGATGTTGGTGATCTTCGGGA
The DNA here is from genome assembly GCF_056400805.1 of Aminobacter sp. P4_H6_2. NCBI lineage: Bacteria > Pseudomonadati > Pseudomonadota > Alphaproteobacteria > Hyphomicrobiales > Phyllobacteriaceae > Aminobacter > Aminobacter sp. P4_H6_2. The sequence continues at coordinate 550 of NZ_JBFUKO010001032.1, read as the reverse complement.
CATCAACACCGGTTGTGAGCAGGTCGACCGTGACGGCCACCTTCGGCAGTGGATCGTTGCGGAATGAAAGGATCAAACTCTCGATCTTGTCGACATCGCCCGTCAGCCGCTGGACGGTTTCATCCTTCATCGGACCATAGGCATTGCGGAACGCGTCGCGCAGTTCTTTGACGAGGATATCTGCGTGGGCCTTTGAAGCTGCAAAAATCAGCGTTTTATCGGGGTCACCAGGATCAATGTATTTGACCAATTCTTCAGCGACAGCGCGGTTGAAGCGAACCGTCACCACCCCCTTGTTGAACTGCTCGACCTCGAAGTCGACTTGATCGGCAAGGGTGACGGTTTCAACTTGGCCGGTCGGCGGGTGGATGAAATCGACGGCTTCTTCCCGAACGAAGTGAATTCCGGCTTCGGACAACTTGGTGACAATCCGGATTGGCGGCTCGTGATCGGTGAGGAAGCCGTCGATCACGGCTTCGCGGTACGAGTAGGAGAAGACGGGCTTGCCGAAAATGTCGGTTGTATGAAGCGCAGGGGTTGCCGTTAGGCC
>NZ_JBFUKO010001031.1:0-1080 GCF_056400805.1 Aminobacter sp. P4_H6_2 | reverse complement strand
AGTCCTGCTTGAGCGCTATGGCACTTCGGCGGTGGATTTCGCAGCCGACCTCGCCTCCGACCCGATGCTGGCAGGATCGGATTACTCCGCTGGCGAGATCCGCCAGATCGTCGAGCGCGAGCAGGTCGAATGCCTGGCCGACATCTTCCTGCGCCGGACCACCGTCGCCATTTCGGGCGGGCTCAGCCTTGCCCTCATCGACGCCGTGCTTGGCGTCCTGGCCGACCACAAGGGCTGGAGCGCAGCGCAGGCCTCAGCCGAGCGCACCGCGTTCCTCGCCTTGCTCGCCCACCAGCACGGCATCGCCATTTCAGACCTCTCCCAGACGAACGACAAAAGGAGCGCCCTATGCGCGTGAACCACAAAGTCCGCATGAACCGGCTCTTCTCAGGCGGCCGCTGCCTCGACGTCGCCATCGATCATGGCGTCTGCAACGAGCCGAGCTTCCTCAACGGGCTCGAGGACATGGCCGGCGTCGTCGCCCAACTTGTCAAGGCCGGTCCCGACGCCATCCAGATGAACTACGGCCAGGCCGACCTGCTGCAGGCGGTGGCGGGCAAGGACAAGCCTGCACTCGTCATGCGCATCGACATGGGCAATCCCTACAACAAGATCCGCCACCGGGCGATGTGGGCGGTGTTGCAGAACGAGGCCGAGCCGCTGCTCGGCGCCATCGAGATGGATGCGGCCTGCGTCGTGGTCAATCTGTTCATGCTGCCCGACGAGCCAGACCTGTTTCGCCAATGCATCCAGAACATCGCCCGTGTCCGCGCCGACTGCGAGAAATACGGCCTGCCGCTGATGATCGAGCCGCTGGCGATGCTGCCGGTCGACCAGAGCGGCGGCTATATGGTCGATGGCGACGCCGAAAAGATCGTGACGCTGACCCGGCTCGCCCGCGAGATGGGTGCCGACATCATCAAGGCCGACCCGACCAACGATCCCAACGATTTCCACCGTGTCGTCGAGGCGGCGCGCTGCCCGGTGCTTGTGCGTGGCGGCGGCAAGGAGGACCTGCGCGCCGTGTTCGACAAGTCCGCGGCCTTGATGGCGCAAGGCGCGATGGGGATGGTCTATGGA
>NZ_JBFUKO010001030.1:0-1080 GCF_056400805.1 Aminobacter sp. P4_H6_2 | reverse complement strand
CGGTGCAGGCGTTCGACAGCGTTCTCGGATAGCGGCATGGCCGCATCGGCCACACGCTGCATCTCGTCCATGTCGCCGCTGYCATGCAGAATAACGTCGCAACCAGCCTCCAGAGTGGCGCTGACCTGCGCATCGAGCGGATGAGTGCGGCTGATATCGGAGACGTCGTCGCTCATAAGCACGCCGTCGAAGCGGATCATGCCGCGGATGATCTCGTCGATGACGGTGCGCGAGGCGGTGGCCGGCGCATCGCGGTCGATGGCACGGTAAATAACGTGTGCCGCCATGGCGCAAGGCATGTCTTGCAGCGAGCGGAACGGCACGAAGTCGGCCGACTGCATCTCGTCTAGCGAGGCATTAACCACCAGCAGCGCCTCGGATTTGTCCTGGCGAGCGCGGCCGTGACCGAGAATGTGCTTGATGACGGGCAGCACACCTCCAGCAAGCAGGCCCTCGCAGGTAGCGCGGCCGAGTATACTCGCCATCTCCGGCGTATCGCCCAGTGCCCGGTCGCCGATCACCAGATCGCCCTTGCCGATCGGCAGGTCGAGCACGGGTGCGATGTTGATATCGATGCCGAGATCAAACAGCTCCGCCGCGACCAGGCGTGCATTGAGCCGCACAGCATCGAGCGCGCGCTTGATGTCGGTGCGTGCGATCTGGGCAAACAGCGATGCCGGCGGCGGAGCACGCCAATGCGGCGGCGCCAGCCGTGCTACCCGGCCGCCCTCTTGATCGATCAGCACGCGCACGTCGGTGCGGCCGACGCTTTCGCGCAACTCGGCCACCAGCGTGCGCAGCTGCGCCGGGTCAGCGCAGTTGCGCTTGTGCAGGATGAAACCCCAAGGCTGGGCGGCACGGAAGAAGCTGCGTTCGGCGGCGTTCAGGCTGGTACCCGCGCAACCAAATACCACGGCCTTCGGCTGCGTTCGGTCAATTGTCAGCGGCATGGTCATCACACTCCTGGCGGATTGCACGAGACCGACTTGTCGCCGCCCGAACCATCAGCTTGGCAGAAAAGCTGCCGGCGCGGAAGAGCGAGCCGGTCGGCCGAAGCCTGATTGCAGGCCTGTCACGTAT
>NZ_JBFUKO010001029.1:0-1094 GCF_056400805.1 Aminobacter sp. P4_H6_2 | reverse complement strand
TTTACGCCCATGTATCGATCGATCACGTTGGCGGAAACTACCTCTTCCGCCGTCCCTTGCCATTTGATGAGGCCCTTCTCGACTATGTGAATGGCGTGGCCGATGTCGAGAACCAGTCCAACATTCTGCTCGACGATTACGACCGCCACGCCTTCAGCCGCCAAGCGCCGTAGGATCACCCCGACCTGCGTAACCAACCGGGGCATGAGTCCCTCCGTGGGCTCATCCATCAGAAGCAGTCGGCATCGCATGGACAGGCTGCGCGCGATCCCGACCAGCTGTTGCTGTCCGCCACTCAATGTTCCGGCCAGTTGTCCCAGCTTTGGTTCGATCTCCGGCAAGACTTCCAGTATTTCTCTCAGCGGCCGCGGGTTCGACACCGTCCTAGCGGCAACCTGAATGTTTTCGAGAACCGACAGGCGCGGAAAGACCCTGACGTCCTGCGGCATGTAGGCGACACCAAGCCGAGCGATCGCATCCGCAGACATCCCAAATGTTGAACTGCCCAGGATAGCGATGTCTCCTTCGACCCTCGGCCCCAAACGCATTAGCGATTTGAGCAAGGTTGTTTTCCCCGCCCCATTGCGCCCCAAAATTGCGGTCACGGCGCCTGCCTGGGCGCAAAGGTTCAAGCCTTGTAGAACCTGGGCCTTGCCGTAATACGCCCTAAGGTTAGTGACCTGCAGCGCTTCCAAGATACAATTCCTTAACGAGAGGATCGCGAAGTACTGCCTCCGGCAGTCCGGAGGCAGCGACAGCCCCGGCCGCGAGCACAGTTACCTTGTCGCTGGTTTGCGTGACGACGCTCATGTCATGCTCGATGATGATGACACCGGCTTTGCTGCGTAACCGATCGCATATAAGCCGGATCATGTTGTCGGTTTCAGCAACGCTCATGCCCGCCGTCGGTTCATCCAGCAGCAGCACCTTTGGCTTGGTCGCCATGGCCATGGCCATTTCGAGAATCCGTTGGTCGCCATGCGAAAGCGTGTCGACTTGTCGCTCCGCACTCTTAGCCAATCCCATTTGCTCGAGCAGTTCGGCGCGCTCATGGCCAAGCGCATCACTACCCCGAACCGCGAGCTGCATATGTT
>NZ_JBFUKO010001028.1:0-1100 GCF_056400805.1 Aminobacter sp. P4_H6_2 | reverse complement strand
GATATTCGTCGAGCGTCATGCCGCTGCCTCGCGGGTGAGGAACATGCAGGTGTTGGCAAGTTCGAAAACGATCTCGCCCTTCTGGTTCACCAGTTCGGCCCGCCAGCTGACGAAGCCGAGCGTCGGTTTCGAGCGTGACAGGCGCTTGGACAGGATGGTCAGTTTGCCGTTCAGCGTGTCGCGTGCCAGCACCGGCCGTTTCCATTTCGCATAGTCGATGCCCGGCGCGCCTTGCGAGGTCGAGTCGAGCAGGAAAGCGTCGCACAGCATGCGCATGAACATCGAGCAGGTGTGCCAGCCCGACGCCGATAGCCCGCCCAGGATGCTCGCCTTGCCGGCTTCTTCGTCGAGATGAAACGGCTGCGCGTCGAACTCCGAGGCGAATTCGACGATCTCATCTGCGCTGACGATCTTGGTGCCGAGGTCCAGCACGGCGCCCTCGCCAAAATCCTCATAGGCCCATTTCTTGGCGCTCATCGGAAATCCTGTTCAAGATTGTACGATTATCATGAACCTGCGTGACGTCGCCCGCAAGGCACGGCCAAGGCTTAACTATTGGCTCACAGCCAGCCGCGGCGGCGGAAATACCAATAGGGCAGGATCGCCGAGACGACCATCATGCCGAGCGCGAAGGGGTAGCCGAACAGCCATTTCAGCTCCGGCATCAGTTCGAAATTCATGCCGTAGATCGAGGCCACGAGCGTGGGCGGCAGGAACACGACCGCTGCCACTGAAACGATCTTGATGATGCCGTTCTGCTCGATGTTGATCATGCCGAGCGTGGCATCGAGCAGAAAGGTGATTTTCTGCGACAGGAAATTGGCGTGGTCGGTGAGCGACAGCACGTCGCGCGACAAGGTCTTGACGTGTGCCTTGGCATCCTTGCCGTTCTTGCCCAGGCCAACGGCATTGGCAAGAAAACCCGACAGGCGCTGCAGAGAGGTCAGGCTGTCGCGGATGTCGGAGGTCAGCGTTTCCTTGCGGCCGATATCCTTGAGCAGGCGCTGGAAGTCGCGGTCGCGCTTCGAGGCCTTGGTGGCGGTCGGGTTGAAGATGTCCTTGGAGATCGCCTCCACACCACGCGAAGCACGCTCCAAGAC
>NZ_JBFUKO010001027.1:0-1105 GCF_056400805.1 Aminobacter sp. P4_H6_2 | reverse complement strand
GAGCGCATAGTGGGCGACGGTGAAAGAGCCGGTGTTTATCAAAATCTCGACCGRCATCCCCGCCATGATTTCCACTTCGGGCAGCGCACGAAGCGACGCCTCGGTGATGYGGATGCGCGCGGTGTAAAATGCCCGCTTCGTTTCGGTGTCGATAAGGCGGTCGGCTGAGACATAGGTGAGAACCCCTTCCACGGGGGGAACTCGGCGATGCTTGTACGACAACAGGCGGACACGCGCCGTGAGGCCGGGATGAACCAGGTCGATATCCTCCGGTTTGACCTGGGCCATAACGATCAGGCGGTCTTGGCTAGGCACGAGGTCAAGGAGCGGCTCGCCCGCTGCCACGACGCCTCCAGTCGTGTGGATGCGCAGGTCCGTGACCGTGCCGGCCTCGGGCGCGCGCACAATTGTTCGGGTGAGAATGTCACTCGCGGCTTGAAAGCGCTCGGCGAGTTGAAGGATCTGGGACTGGGTTTCGCGCAGGTCCTCTGCGACCTCTGACTGATAATCGCTTTCAAGCTTGAGGATCATCGCCCGCGACTCGCCAATGGCTTGTCCTGCGCGTGACATTTGGGACATTGTGTCACCGATCCGGCCGTCGATCTCGGCTTGCTCGCGCTCAATCTGCAACAGGCGCGCGCGCGTCTGCAGCCGCTTGGCCACCAGGGGGGCGACTGCCGCGATTTCGCCCTTGATGATGGCCGCCCGCGTCGCGGCCGCTTTTGCCTGAAAACGCAACCCTGCGATTTCCTGCTCCGTCTGTGCCTTGCGCTGCTCGATGATCTCGATCCGTGACGTCTGGAGCTTGCGACGAGTGTCGAAGATCCTGTTTTGCGCGACGATTATCCCCGCCACAGCTGGATTATGCTGTGCGACCGMCAGCATGTCTTTTGGGAATGAGATGGTTTCGCGATTGTCGCGCTCGGCCACCAGGCGCGCCTCCAGGGCTTGTGTGTCCCAGAGCTGCCCCTGCAGCATCTGGACAGTAGCGCGCGCCTTGGTGTCATCAAGGCCGATGAGGGATTGGCCGGCAGCCACCACATCTCCGTCCTGCACCAAGATGCGCCCGATGATGCCTCCCTCCAGATGCTGGATAGTCTTGCGG
>NZ_JBFUKO010001026.1:0-1111 GCF_056400805.1 Aminobacter sp. P4_H6_2 | reverse complement strand
TCACGGTCCGCGAGATCGTCAAGCTTGGCGTGACGGGCGGCAGGTCGGGCGTGCTGGCCGGCGAGTCCGACAGGTTGCCGGAGCGGGCGCTGGCGCGKGTCGACCTCGAAGGTTTTGCCGGGCGCTTTTATCAGGAACTGTCGGGTGGCGAGCAGCAGCGTGTCCAGCTTGCCCGCGTGTTGTGCCAGGTCTGGGCGCCGGTGCTTGATGGTCAGCCGCGCTATCTGTTCCTCGACGAGCCGGTGTCCAGCCTCGACATCAAGCATCAGCTGATCATCATGAACATCGCCCGCGACTTTGCGCGGCGTGGCGGTGGGGTGGTAGCGATCCTGCACGATCTCAACCTGACGGCCATGTTTGCCGACCAGATCTGCGTCATGCACCGCGGCAAGCTCGTCGCCTCGGGTTCACCTCAAATGGTGCTCACTGACGGTCTCATCGAGAAGGTGTTTGGTTGCCGTCTGCGCGTCGGCGCATTGCCGGCCGCCAACATACCGTTCGTTCTGCCACAATCAGCCGTGGCTTAGCAGGCGGTCAGCCTGCCAATGCCTGCGGCTCCGGGAAATGGATGCCGAGCAGGTCGCGCATATTCGGCCGTGCTGCCACCAAGTCGGCGATCGTATAACGGGCCAGCACCGCAAAAAACGCGTTCAGCGCTTCGCGCAGGGCCGAATTCAGGCCGCAGCTGTCGACCAGCGGGCATTCGGAGGCGTCGGTTTCGAAGCACTCGGCCATGGCGAAGCTCTCTTCGGTGACGCGCACCACATCGAACAGCGAAATCTGGTCGGCGGGCTTGGCCAGGCGTACGCCTCCATTGCGGCCACGCACTGTCTCGACCAGCTTGGCTTCGACAAGCGGCTGCAGGATCTTGAACAGGAACAGCTCCGACACCGTGTAGGCGGCGGCGATTTCAGGGACTCGGCTCAGCCGTCCATCGTTTGCTGCGCAATACATCAGGATGCGCATGGCGTAGTTGGTCTGGCGTGTGAGGCGCATTGCGATTTCCTTGCTCTGCGTTGAGTCCGCGAGTGGTCCTAATATGGCCTATACCTTAGAACAATTCCAGACAGCGTTCGTCAATATATGTGATAAATGTGGTCATGTTTATGAC
>NZ_JBFUKO010001025.1:0-1116 GCF_056400805.1 Aminobacter sp. P4_H6_2 | reverse complement strand
AGAAGGGAGTAGGAGCCAGCCATCGAGGCGTGGTCACGATGGCTGGGAAGGGGTCAGGCCGCTTTGGCCATCTCGTTTGCGAAGGAATCGGCGAGCCCGGTCAGGGCTTCGTCAGTCTTGGACTCCTCGGCGAGGGTCTGGCCCAGCAGCTTGGCTGCCTCGGGCATTCCAAGCGATTCAGCCCAGCGCTTGAGCGTTCCATAACGCGTGATTTCATAGTGCTCGACCGCTTGGGCTGCCGAGATCAAACCGGCGTCGATGGCAAGCATGCCCTTGAAGTTATCGATGATCTCTTCGCCTTCGGAAACAATGCCCTCGATCGCCTCGCAAGTTTTGCCCTGGGCGCGTTTGCCCATCAGTTCAAACACCTGCTGCAGGCCCTCCACGTGTCCTTCGGTCTCGTCTCTATGCTTTTCGAATGCGGCCTTGAGTTCAGGCGACTGGGCGGCGCGCGCCATCTTAGGGAGCGTCTTTAGGATCTTCTTTTCCGCATAGTAGATGTCTTTCAACGTGTCGTGAAACAGCGTTTCGAGCGTTTTATCTTTAGCCATGGGGGGTTCCTTTGAGTGCGCCTCTGTGTGCGCATGCCCTTCTCGGAGGCGTGAAAGATCAACAAAGAAGCGCGCGCCGACGTAAAAGGTTCCACCGAAACGCTGCCCGCATCTTGCGCTAGGATTCTTGAGGGGACGKGGAAATTCGATGGTACGGGAGTCGGCCATCATCCATGGGCTCGCTGAGCTATTATGGCGTCAAGTTTGCTTCGTGACGGGCCGTAGCGCTTTATCATCGCCGCAGCCTCACCGCGCATGAGATCATATTTGTGGGCAAATTCCTCGATCTCATACTCCTGCGGTGATACGAGCTTTCGGTCTTTCTTGGTCTTCATAGGGTCGTCTGGCACTGTGGCCTCCTTCATTAGAAGAGGCTGAAACGCGCGAGTTGCCTAAATCGATCCCGCCAGCGCAAACGGCAGATCTCGTGAGGATGTCGGTGACGTTGCGGTTGCCACCTTCAGAAATTCGTCGAACTGACCGCCTGAGCTTTCGATTAAAATAAGATCCCAGGTGTCGTTGGCGGCGGATCTGATCCAGGGTGGTGCAGGCAGACCCGTGGAAC
>NZ_JBFUKO010001024.1:0-1121 GCF_056400805.1 Aminobacter sp. P4_H6_2 | reverse complement strand
GCCTCGGCCACGATCTTTTGTTTCGGCTGCAGGCACTCAAGATCGGCCAGGCACTGGAAAGTGGTGTTGCGATCGTCTTGATGGCGATCACGCTCGACCAGTTGAGCCGGGCGGCAGCCCATAAAGAGCCATCGCACGTTGCGGACGATTCCACATTCCTGCAGCGCTTTCCGTTCCTGTCGGCCGCGGCTTTGGTCATCTTCGGTTCGCTCTTGCTTTCGCTCGTCACGCCCTATGCGCAAGCTTGGCCATCCAGCCTCACGCTCAGCACCGCGCCGTTTTGGGACGCGCTCGTCGGCTGGGTCACGGTGACCTTCTACGAACCGCTGCAATATCTGCGCAACGCCATGCTGCTCTACGTACTGATCCCTGTGCGTGACCTGTTCCAGAGCATTCCGTGGACGGCGATGGTTGCGCTTGTCGCGGCCGCCGGCTGGTCGCTTGGCGGCCTGCGCCTAGCCCTCACAGTTTCCGGCTTCGTGTTGTTCATCGCCTTTGCCGGCTATTGGGAGCGTTCGCTGATCACCGCCTATATGGTAACGGTCGCCGTGCTGATCTGTGTCCTGATCGGCCTGCCGATCGGCATCTGGGCATCGCGCACCGAGCGCCGCACCGGCATCGTCAGGCTGTTGTGCGACACCTTCCAGACCTTCCCCTCGTTCATCTATCTGATCCCCGTCATCATGTTGTTCAAGGTCGGCGATGTCGCTGCGATCTCGGCCATCATCATCTATGCGATGATCCCGATCGTGCGCTACACCATCTTCGGACTGCGCAACGTGCCATCCGAAATCGTCGAGGCCGGCATCACCTCGGGCTGCACCAGGCGTCAGCTCCTGTGGAACATCCGCATGCCGCTCGCTTTTCCCGAGATCATGCTCGGCATCAACCAGACCATCATGTTCGCGCTGTTCATGGTCATCATCGCAGCCTTCATCGGCACCAAGGACATCGGCCAGGAGATTTTCCGGGCACTGACCTTCAACGACGCAGGCAAGGGCCTGGTACTCGGGCTCTGCGTCGCCTTCATGGGCCTGACCGCCGACCAGCTGATCACCGCCTGGGCAACAAGGAGGAGACAGCGGCTCGGCCTGGAGTAGGGACATCCAGGCAGCCTCCCT
>NZ_JBFUKO010001023.1:0-1134 GCF_056400805.1 Aminobacter sp. P4_H6_2 | reverse complement strand
AGCTTCGAGCGCAAGACCGGCATGACCATGATCGAATGGCGAGCCGCGAAGCGCCGACAGCAGCAAGCCCGCCGACGTAAGGTGGCATAGTTTCAAGTCAGGGTGGAGCAGCCCGGCAGCTGGCCAGCCTCATAAGCTGGAGGCGTGCGCCCAAAATGAACTATTGCATCGTCGTGTTGGCGACCTGATCGGGAGTGCAAACCAGAGCAACATGCTGCAAAATTGCATTCGCCATCGCTTCGGCCCGCCGCGATTTGCAGGACCACGAGCCGGCCGAGCGTCGGTGATGGAGCCTGCACAGTCCGGTGTTCAAGTTCAATCGGTGACTAGTATCATGCCCTGATGCGCCGCCATCTACTCTTCGAACAGCTTTGCGGGAAGCGCGTGAGGGCGGAGCGCACCCTCTTCGCAGCTACCTGCGGTTGGAATCTCGGAGCGATTATTTAGCTTCGTACATTCAGCAACGCTTACCGGTCGCCGAGCACAAACTGCAGTCTGAGTTGTCACTGGCAGAACATTCGACACGAGAAGTGCGATTGCAACAAACGTTTTGTTGATCCGAAATGTAAATCCATCCTCGTCCAGACGGACCTGTGTACCATGCCCACGAGAGCTGCAGGATATGGGCAAAAAAATGGGAAATAGATCAGATTCACGTCGATGCGCTTATTGTGCCTGTTGATTGCGAGCTACAAAGATAACATGAACGCAAGATGGAATTGATCGTCGCCTTGCAAATCCAGATCGAACGCGGACGCCCGTCTTTCTTGGAGTGATGRCAGAGGGTCGATCGACTTGTTTTTTCTGACCCTCTGCCGCGTTTCGTTTTTGGTTTACTTAGAGGCAATTCCTAACGTTCAACAAGTGCACCGAAAAGTACTTGTTCCGCATTGAAAATATAAGCCATTTCCTGATCCGCAGTTATATTGCCGGTCATTTTCGTCAACAAGCATATACCACGTATTACCGCATGCGACGTAACATAAGCCATTTTCGCAATAGCTGAATCCGTCGCCGGCAGGAGGAAATGGTGGGGGAACTGTCTTTAATGGAGATAGCTTTTCCATCTTTTTTACAGATTTTAGCTCGTCGCCAGTTACTAATATTGAAGGCTTGGAGTTTCCTGTCATGATG
>NZ_JBFUKO010001022.1:0-1134 GCF_056400805.1 Aminobacter sp. P4_H6_2 | reverse complement strand
GATCATCTCGAATAGCCAAGCGAGCGGAACTTCCTCGGCGATAAGCGCCTGGGCGTCCTGATAGATTTTTGCACGCTTTTCCGGGTCGATCTCAACCGCACCCGCGTCGAACAGCTTGTCGAGCTCTGGGTTGGAGAAGGCCGAAACGTTGTTCCAGGGCGAACCCTCGATGATGTTGGACGTGGTGTAGAGACGTGCGACACCTAGCGCCGGGTCGCCATACTGCGACATGTACGAGAAGGCGATGTCGTAGTCCTTCTCGCCCAGGCGCTGGTTCCAGCCGGCGACGTCGGTGGCGGTGAGTTCCACCTGGATGCCGGCCTCGATGAGATTCTCGCGTGCGATTTCCGCTAGCCGCTGCCAGGTTTCGCCATAGGGCAGGGGCAGCAGGCGGATCGGGCTGCCGTCATATCCGGCTTCGGCGAGCAGTGCCTTGGCCTTTTCAACATCGCGCGGATACTGCTTGATGTTTTCAGAATAGAACCTGGTCGAGCTGTTCCACGGGCTCGGCGCGACTTTGGCATAGCCGAAGAAGGCGATGTCGCGCATGTTCTCGCGGTCGAGCGCATACATGATCGCCTGACGAATGCGCTTGTCCTGGATCCACCTAGACCCATTGTTGAGCCACAGGAAGCACTGCGATCCCTGGAATTCCCAACCCTTGGTCGTCAGTTCCGAGTTCGGCAGTTCGGCGAGGCGCTGCACGTCGAAATATTCGACAGCGCCGCCCGGCAGCACGTCCACCTTGCCGGTTTCATAGGCGGTCGCGCGACTGGCGCCATCGGGGATGACGTGGAAATAGACCGCGTCGATCGTCGGCACGCCTTCCTCGTGATAGGTCTCGTTGGCGACCAGCTTGAGGTACGAGCCCCTCTGCCATTCACCGAACTTGAGCGGACCGGTTCCGATGGGAGCATTGTTGACCGGATTGGTGTTGTAGTCCGTGCCTTCGTAGAGATGCTTCGGAAGCATCGGCATCGAGCCGACCTCGAAGGACTGGATGAAGGGCGCGAAAGGGGTCTTCATCTTGAAGTCCACCTTGTAGGGTCCGTCTGCGGTGATACTCTCCACCGCCTTCAGGAAATTGCGGACGCGCGGATGGGTCTCGCGCAGCATCTTGTCGACGCTGAAGAC
>NZ_JBFUKO010001021.1:0-1142 GCF_056400805.1 Aminobacter sp. P4_H6_2 | reverse complement strand
GAGTTGGTGGAGTAAGGGGTCCACTCCCATTCCAGGTTGCCACCAAGCGACCAACCTTCGGAGATGGCCCCGTATAGCCGTAGTCCGATGCGCGAGGATGAATTGCCGTTGTCGACCGGACCATAACCCAAGGTCGATCCGCCGTCGCCGAATACCAGCAGGCCCTTGTTGATCTGCCCGTAAAGCTCGAGATAGCTGTTGTCGTCGCCAACACGCAGCTTGGGTATCAGGGTGGACTTGCCGGTATCGGCTGCCTTGGCTGCCGCTGTGTCTGCTGCAGCGGCCGGCATGGCCATTGCCAGCGACATGAGCGGGAAGGCCATTGCCGCCACCAGCGTCTGTCGTTGAGTTCGCATCATCCCCTATCTCCGATACGTTTCAATCCGCGGCACCGCCGCATTGCAGGACCCCGCCAAAATCAAAGATTGCCTGGTAGCTACCGTCGTTCGGTGCGATTGTAGTTTGTGGTTCTTTTGGCAACGCCGAAGCCACGTCTTGGCGCGAAGGCCAGCCACAATTTCGATGCCGTTGTGATGGAAGCGGGCTTGGACGACGGAGCGCAAAACGCGCACGGCTTGATGTCTGGAAGCGGCGAGCTTCTCGCGACGACTCGTAAGTAAAAGTCGCCGCTGAGGCCGCTTCAGCGAGCGGTTTGTGCTCAGGGAGCGGTTGCCGCTTATGGTGTAAAACTCCCCAGGCAGTGCTGTCCACTGCCGGAAACCAGTCACCAAAATGACGCCATCTGGAAATGATGGACGTTTCATTTTCATTTCAGTTTTGGTTAACTGCGATAGGCATTAACAAAACTTCCCCGGTCCATGATTTAGATTGTCGGATTCCAGATCAAGCCTTCGATTACTTCCAGCGCATCGAAAATGCTTTGGAAGTCATCAATATGTCTCTTCTTTGCTTCGAGATGGTAGCATCTTGAAAGGATGACGCAAGGGTGTAATCTTGGCTCAATGGCGATGCGCCTTGCAGCGCAGAGTTGTGACCGGCCGTACAGATTCATAGAGGGGATTCCACTATGTTTGACTGGTTCGTGAGCACACTTCGTAGTTACCCAGAAATCGCGATATTTCTCTCTTTGGCTCTCGGATATTATTTCGGGTCTTTTACGTACAAGGGGCTCGGCCTTGGTG
>NZ_JBFUKO010001020.1:0-1144 GCF_056400805.1 Aminobacter sp. P4_H6_2 | reverse complement strand
GTTGAAGGGCACGCCGGTTAGCGCCCGATCAGGGGAGCTGGTCGGGGTTGCGCAGCCTGATCGGGCGCGGCTAATTGGCTTTTCGGCTTTAGCCTTGAGAGCGGCTCTTGAAGCGCCAGGATTCGTTTCCGGTCTCGACGATCTCGCAATGGTGGGTGAGGCGGTCGAGCAGCGCGGTTGTCATCTTGGCGTCGCCGAAGACGCTCGGCCATTCACCGAATGCCAGGTTGTTGGTGATGATGATCGAGGTGCGCTCGTAGAGCTTCGAGATCAGGTGGAAGAGCAACTGCCCGCCGGCCTGGGCAAAGGGAAGATAGCCGAGTTCGTCGAACACGACGAATTCGAGCCGGGTGAGATGGTCTGCGATGCGGCCCTGCCGACCGGCACGGGTCTCAGTCTCGAGCCTGTTGACGAGGTCGACGACGGCCCTCGAACGCTTCCGCCCTATCCGCGTCAACCGCTTCAACCCCAGGAACTTCCTCTTCCCTCAGCGTGTATCGTTGCAGAGATTCCCACGGAGCCCCAAAACTGCCAGATTCCGCGCCAAATCGGCCCAAACGCCGATGCTAGTCCGCAGTCTGTGTCCTTTACACCCGTCCTTCTAACTGCGGCGATGGGCCGGTCCAAATGGCTGCGGACCTACCGACGGCGATTTGGGGTTGGACAGTCCGGGATTCCCGTGAGGGCCGCATTGAGGTCGGGGCTATGGATGCCTACGCCTACAAGTTGTTGTCAATATACGAACCGGATGCAGTGGTGGGATTGCGCGTCGTCGCAACGATCCGGCCACTTCCATGTCCAACGCTCGTTGCATCCAGAACTGCGCCCGCCGATATGGTGTCAGCCCTGCGGCAGGCACTGTTGTGCGCCCATGAAAGCGAAGACGGACGTGCTGCGTTGCGTCCGCTCGCGATCGAACGCTTCGACTGCCCGGATGTGGCCAACTATAGCGTGYTCGCGAGAGGCGGCGGAGGCGGTCGGTCAGAGGCTTGCGGCATGGTGACGGCAGGAGCACGCTGGCGACACGGGGCGGCAGGCGCCGCGCTCCGTCTAGGCGCGTCCTATGGATTGATAGCGGGGATCAACAAGCAGACGTAACGCCAACAGATTCTTCGGGCATTTTCCAAATCCCCTTCCTCATAGT
>NZ_JBFUKO010001019.1:0-1145 GCF_056400805.1 Aminobacter sp. P4_H6_2 | reverse complement strand
AGCACACCGACGACCCACTACGCGACGATCCGGTGGTGGCGATCGACAACACCTGCGTCGGCTGCGGAAATTGCGGTGAAGTCTCGGAAGCCGCGGTGCTGTGCCCATCCTTCTACCGCGCCGACATCATCTACAACCCGTCGCGGCGCGACCGCTTCGCAGCGAAACTGCGCAACGCCGTCATCGGCTTCCTGCAGCGCCGCCGCGAAGCCCGGCGTGTGGTCTTCGGGTGAAAATCATGAGCAAACCTCTGATCACGATATCAGCCGACGAAAAACCGATCTCGATCGCTATCCTCGCCATGGGCGGACAGGGCGGCGGCGTTCTGGCCGACTGGGTGGTGGCGCTCGCCGAGGCAGAGGGCTGGGTTGCCCAGTCAACCTCGGTGCCGGGCGTTGCTCAGCGCACAGGCGCCACAATCTATTATGTCGAGATGCTCAAGCCCAAGGGCGGACAGATGCCGGTGCTGTCGCTTATGCCGACGCCTGGCGATGTCGATGTTGTGCTCGCCGCCGAATTCATGGAAGCCGGTCGCTCGATGCTGCGCGGGCTGGTGACGCCCGACAAGACGACGCTGATCGCCTCGACCCATCGCTCCTATGCGGTCGGCGAAAAGGAAGTGCCTGGCGATGGCACGGGCGATCCACTGGCCGTGGTCGACGCCTTTGGCGTCGCGGCGAAAAGGACGATCATCTTTGATATGCAGGCGTTGGCTGAAAAAAACGGCAGCGTGATTTCGTCGGCAATGTTCGGTGCCTTGGCTGGTGCCAATGTACTGCCCTTCACACGCGAAGCCTTCGAGAATGCAGTGCGAGCCGGTGGCAAGGGCGTGGAAGCTAGCCTGCGCGCATTTGGCTCGGCCTTCGACCGTGCACGCGACGGCAAGCCCGAAAAAGTGGCCAAGATGCCGGAGAAGCTGCTTCCGGACGCACCCATCTCGGTCGGGCATCCGAAGCTCGACCGGCTGCTCGACCGCATCCATTCCGAGTTCCCGCCAGTGCTGGCGCCGATGCTCTATGCCGGCACGAAGAAGCTGGTCGACTTCCAGGACCCGCGCTACGCCGATGAGTATCTCGACACCGCGTCGCGCTTGCTAATGCTTGACCGGGACGCCGGTGGCGAAGCCTGGAACTTCGGCTTCAGCC
>NZ_JBFUKO010001018.1:0-1149 GCF_056400805.1 Aminobacter sp. P4_H6_2 | reverse complement strand
GTGATGCGGCGATCATCATGGATGTCGATCTCCAGGACCCTCCAGAGATCATTCCGGCGCTGATCGAGAATTGGCAAAACGGCTACCATACCGTGTTTGGCGTCCGGTCACGGCGAGACGCCGACACCCGGTCAAAGCGTGTTACGGCTGGTCTTTTTTACCGGGCCTTCAACTCGGCATCACATCTGCCGATTCCTAGCGACGCAGGCGATTTCCGACTCATCAGCAAGAAGGTCATCGAGGCGCTTCGCCTTTTGCCGGAACGCAACAGGTTTATGAAGGGCTTGTTTGCATGGCCTGGCTACTCGTCAATTGGCGTGCCTTATGAAAGGCCAGCCCGAGCCAAAGGCGAAACAAAGTTCAACGTTTGGAAGCTTTGGAATTTCGCAATCGACGGCATCGCCAGTTTCAGTACCGTTCCATTGAGGATATGGACGTACTTTGGAATGGTCGTTTCAGTTGCAGCGCTGCTGTATATGTTGCAAGTTATTTTTAAGACCTTGATCTTTGGCAATGAAACACCAGGATATTCATCGCTCATGGCCGCCATTTTGTTTTTCGGTGGCGTGCAGCTTATTTCCGTTGGCGTTCTCGGTGAGTACATCGGACGGCTGTATATAGAGGCCAAGGGGCGTCCGACATATCTTATTGAAGARGATTCACGAGCTGTATGAAAGACCTGTTTGTTCAATACTTCGCACGGGCGGACGAAAATAGTTCCCTTTCACCTGCTTTAAGTGCGCTCGCCGCATTGCTGCTGATTATCCTATTCTCAGCAACCATCACCTTCTCTCCCATAAACGGCGAAGATTATGCGCTTGGACTCATCGACAATGGCCAGGGCATTGTCGAGCGTCTTTCTTGGTTTGCCGACCACGCATCACGTCAGTGGTGGGGCTGGAACGCACGACTGGGTGAGATGTTCTCCATTTTCTGGCTGGCAATGCCAAAGGTCTTTTTGAATGTAACAGCAATCTTTTCGCTAGTCATATTTTCCGCCATTACTTCTGTCTTGGCGCTAAAATCAACAAAATTAGACGGGACATTTCTCCTTACGTGGACAATTTCTCTCGCGCTCGTCTATATCCTGTGGCCTCGCTACGAGATTTTTTTCTGGCGCACCACGGTAGCTGGATATTTGCTCCCTCT
>NZ_JBFUKO010001017.1:0-1151 GCF_056400805.1 Aminobacter sp. P4_H6_2 | reverse complement strand
CGCCACGCCCGGCCGCCTGACCGACCTCGTCCGTGAGGGCGACCTTGTGCTGGCCGATACCCAGTGGCTGGTCCTCGACGAGGCCGACCGCATGCTCGACATGGGCTTCATCAACGACGTCAAGCGTATCGCCAAGGCGACTGCGCGTAACCGTCAGACCGCTCTGTTTTCGGCAACCATGCCCGCCGAGATCGCCGAGCTGGCGCAAGGCCTGCTCAAGGATCCGATTCGTGTCGAGGTTGCGCCGCAGGGCACGACCGCGGCTGAAATCCGCCAGAGCATCATTCTGGCCCGCACCAAGCAGAAGCGTCAGATCCTGGCCAAGATGCTGGGTGATGAATCCATGACCTCGGTCCTGGTCTTTGCCCGCACCAAGCATGGTGCCGACCGTGTCGTGAAGGATCTGGATCGCGACGGCTTTGTCGCCGCCGTCATTCACGGCAACAAGTCGCAGAACGCGCGTCAGGCCGCACTCAACGGCTTCCGCGCCGGTAAGGTCCGCATTCTGGTCGCAACCGACATCGCGGCACGCGGTATCGACGTGCCTGGCATCAGCCACGTCGTGAACTTCGACCTGCCTGACGAAGCCGAAAGCTATGTCCATCGCATCGGTCGTACCGGCCGTAACGGCGCCAACGGCGTTGCGGTCACGCTTGTCGATCCCTCGGAAAACTCCAAGTTGAGGCAGGTCGAGCGCATCATCCGCATGAAGCTGACCATCGATGCCGACCATCTTGGCGAGCCCGATCCGGCTCGTCCGGCCGGTGAGCGCAACTTTGTGCCGGCCAACGACCGTGGTGACCGCGAGGAACGCCGGCCCAGCGGTCAGCGCCCACGTGGCAATAATGGCGGCAAGCCCAAGGGCGATCGTCCGAATGGCGCGGCCCCCAAGGGCGGCAAGCGCCGCTTTGGCGCACGCAAGCCGAACACGCGCGCAGCGTAACCGGTGCAGCAGATCGGGCCGGCTTGGTCCATTTGCTGACATGACTGGATAAGTCAGGGCGGTCGGAGCAATGCTTCGGCCGCCCTTTCGTTATGTGCGGATGCAGGGGCGCGATCGTCTTCTATCTCCGTGCCCGCGCCGCCAAACCCTAAGCCGTGGCGAAGACTGAGCGTCAGTCGATGCTCGAACGCTTGAGGTATACCATAGG
>NZ_JBFUKO010001016.1:0-1155 GCF_056400805.1 Aminobacter sp. P4_H6_2 | reverse complement strand
GTTGATCCCTCGGTCTTCATGGCGGTCTCCGTTCTGAACGCTAACACCTGTGCTTGGTGAAGGTTCCCTTGGAACTGCACTGTCGACAGGTATTAGAAATCGGCGACTCGATTGCGCGTTGGTTGGCAGCGGAAGAAGTGGCCATGGCCGCCGTCAACTGTGGTTTGGCGGGTTGCTGCTTGCTTGTGTGCTGGGCTGCTCGCGCTTGCTGCCAACTATCACGGTGAACTTAGCAACAACCATGTAAACTGCAGGCCGCACTGTGGGGCCTCGGCGTCAAGGCGCAATTAGCCCGAATGCCGCCCTATAGATTGGGCCCGTCGATTCTAGTCACATTCCTCGTCGGACTTTTCAGAGAGCGAACGTTGGCTACTAGCCGATCAATCAGCTACGAGGCGCGACCATGGCAAAGAGTTCCTCGTTCCTTACATCAGCAAGAAGGCCATAAATGCTTGGACCCTGCCTTATGTTGGTTATTGGGCCTTTTCAACCTGGCCTCTGATCTCCCCGTCAGGATATTTTTGGGTATGGATGTTGAGATACCACTTTCCTGCCTGAAGATCCGCGAGTTGTGCATCGGTGATGTCAGCGGTGCCGCTAGCGACATTTTTTGAAATGTCGACCACAGGGCCAGCATTTTCACCAACCGCGGCAGGGCCATGGAAGTGTGCTGCGGTTGCTTCCCCTGTGAGCCCGCTCGAGGTGATTGTCCAGGTTAGCTTCTTGGTCGAAGTGTCGACCGAAACCTCAGCCAAACCAGTGCCCCCGCTATTGGTAGGGGGAACTTCACTGGCTGCCTTCATATCAGCCTTGAACTTCATGGTTTCGCCAAAAGCATCGCCACTTGCAAGTATGGCACCAAGCGATACTGCGACGAATAGTGATGCGAGACGCGACATCATCTTTCCTCCCAAAACATGCGGCGAGACTGCCGCCCATGCCTTGCAACGTGGCGACCTCCTGAGCGTTCCATGGGAGAGTGAAAAGACCCTGCCCTGACCGACGGATAGGTACTTTGCATTGAAGACCATCATGCCGGGGCTATCGCGTGGGTTCGCGAGGTAAATTGGCAACTACGTAGGCTGCCCTACGCAGCAGATTTCGTATCTCGAACTCGGATGGAATTTCGGGACTATCAGCTGTTTCGAGTAACTC
>NZ_JBFUKO010001015.1:0-1163 GCF_056400805.1 Aminobacter sp. P4_H6_2 | reverse complement strand
ATATTATCAAGATACCGAATACTACTTTGACAAACGCGAAAATTATCAAAAGATAAATCAAATAGATATAACAGTATATATCATTTCCAAATATGCTGGCAACGGAAGATGGTCAGAATTTTTGCCTTCACTGAGACTTGTTCACGAGTTTGCGTCCGCCATCAAAAGCTCCGGAAATTCGCCCAAGGGCACAACAAAAAGCGCAGACAAAGCAGCTGGACTTGCCGCGTCTTCGGTAGCAATACACCTTCGGCGGGAGACACTTGCGCGCAGGCAGGCGTTTCTGTGCGATCTACTGCACGGCCGCCGGTCTGCATTCATCAGCGGGCCTACTGAGGCCCAACGCTTACGCAAACTCCAACCAGCCACAGCAACGGCAAGTGTTCGTGATGTTTCTCGTGGCCCAGCAATTGCTCCGCCTTTACGCGGGCCGGGTTCCCGATCGGCATGCTGCGGCCCCGATCAATCCGGATGACCCGTGCGCCGCCAATGGCTTCTTCCGCCTCCGCCGTCCCGGCACCAGGCAATGGAAAGAGACACTACAGGTCAATGGCGGTCTCAAGATCTCGAGCACAATCGTAAATCAGACGCCTCTCGGGCCAGCGCGCTGCCTCGATCTGGTCTGCGCGCCAGAAGACATTCGCATAGCGAATATCCAAATAAGGTAACATCTCGGAATCGCTGCCGCACGCACATGCCCGCAGCCGACCGGCGATCCAGCATGATTTTCTCGACATTGGGATCGGGTATATTGGTATGCCGCCGACCCTCCTCTACGGCCTTTGTACCCCCCGAGGGTATGACGGTGCGTCAAACAGGGCGTCCGAACCACCGTCGGCGGCGGCCGCACGCAATAAGCGCGTACCGAAATGCTCGGCCGGATCGTGTTGAGAGAACCGACTCTGGGGGATGGCCGCAGCGGGCCGGAAGCGGTCGGCCCGGTATTTGTTGGARATTGGCAGCAAGCTGCCATACCCTTGTCCAATAGTGCTTCAGCCGGCAGCGCAGCAGCGGATCGTTCAGGCTATAGCCGCAGTATCAAAGACTGGATATGCATCATTCTTCGAGCCTTGAGCCAATACAGATTTGGTTCGATTACGGCCAGAAGATTTGGCGTCGTAAAGTAGCTTGTCAGCTTGTTCGTAGAGCTCTGCGAACTGCGC
>NZ_JBFUKO010001014.1:0-1165 GCF_056400805.1 Aminobacter sp. P4_H6_2 | reverse complement strand
GTGCGGGAACTCGCTGCGCGCATCGGCGGCCTCCTGGCGCGCCGGGGACGCGGCACGCAAGAATTGGTGGTGCTGGAGAATTCGACGGTCGACCTGCGCTCGGCGCTGGTCATGCATCGATCGGGCGAGGAAGAGCAGCTTTCGCCAGGCCAGATCGCCTTGCTCAGGCTGTTCCTGTCGAAGCCCCGACGGGTGCTGACGCGCGACGACATCATCGCCGCGGCGCCGGCCGAAAGTGCCGACGCCTTCGACCGCTCGATCGACTCGCGCATCGTGCGCCTGCGCCGCAAGCTCGACACCGAAAGCATCACGACCATCCGCGGGTCGGGCTACCGCTTCGATCCACCGACCAAAGCAGCCGGCCAGGAGGCCGGCACTGCTCCAACCGAAAACCAGAACTGATCTCGCTTGCGCGACCAAGATTTCAGCGCGCCGAAGCGGCAACGGCTGGCGTGACCGTCTCGACGACGGACACTGTTTCGGCATGTGCCCTGTCCTTGAGTAGCACGCTTGCGAGGCCCGCGAAGCCGAGCAGCCCCTGG
Source organism: Aminobacter sp. P4_H6_2 (assembly GCF_056400805.1). NCBI lineage: Bacteria > Pseudomonadati > Pseudomonadota > Alphaproteobacteria > Hyphomicrobiales > Phyllobacteriaceae > Aminobacter > Aminobacter sp. P4_H6_2. Next base: position 623 of record NZ_JBFUKO010001014.1, on the reverse strand, counting down.
GCATAGAGCAGTGCTGAAAGCACTGACGCTGCGAATTGTCTGTTCATGGCCGTGGGCCCCGTTTCGGTTCCTGGGGTTCAATCAAGCCGACTACCGAGATACCCGCGCCGCCTGACCTGCCGTGGACGGCGCGGGCACTCTGTCCTCGCAGCGAAAGACGCGCGAGGTTTCTGTTCACCGCCGCCTGGCACGAAGCCAGGCACCCACGCCCATGGACCCGGCGGATGCGCAGAGTTTCGAYGAACAATGCTGCTGCAAAGAGGGTGATGGCGTGGGTTGCCGGGGCCATGTCCTGCACCGGCGAAAATTCCGCGGCCATGGCGTTGCCCGGGTCGGCCATCATGCCGATTCCCGACAGGATCGCCGTGGCGACTCCCACCCGCAGGAACCAACTTGCTGCCAACCGTTTCGCGCCCATCCAACTTTCGCAACATTCGTTTCGTCGAGGCTGAATGTGCAGGCACGCTGTATCGGGAAGATGCCGCCAAGCGCGCTTTAGTGCTTCCAAATGTTTCAGGTTTGTTGCCTAGCCGCGCGCCCCGAAGTGTCCTCGCAAGTGCCGACTGTGAGCGTGAAATCGGCCTCAGCAGAAACGAATATGAAACATAAAGAATATCTAAACG
>NZ_JBFUKO010001013.1:0-1166 GCF_056400805.1 Aminobacter sp. P4_H6_2 | reverse complement strand
TTGCCGGATCGAGCGAGATGGGCGCCTGGTCAAGCGCTGCGAGTGGGGCGAGCGTGTCGCGGCCACCTTGGATGATGAGAATGAGCGTACCGAAGAGCAGGCCGAAGGCCAGCGCATCCCAGAGATTTGGGACGTAGCGCCGCCGCCGGCCGGCCTCGAGGGCCGGATGATGCATGGTCATGGTCTGACAACCCGATTATCGAATAAAAGCAGGGCCGCGCCAAAGCGCAACTGGCGACTGCCGCGTGAGCAGCAGTGTCAGTGCCTTATTCGATCTCCACTGTCTGCAGACCTGAGAGCGGGTTGTCGGATGCGGAAGATGGGCGCCCGCATGTTTCACCTCTTGTCCTGTGCCTGCCGGCGTGGACGAGGTGAACCGGACGCGGATGGTCAGTTTCGCGGCGTCGCAGCGAGCAGGCTGATGCTAGATCGACTGGAACTGTCCATAAACGGAGCTATCCTGAGTTCACGCCGGCACCTGTTGCCGGCAGGTGGTATATTGCGCTGCATCAATTCGCGGTCAAGTTGATTTTTCGTAACAAAAATCTCCTCAAATGCCGTCTTGCGCCAGGGGCGCCCAAGTCCGCGTATATAGCTCCAATAGCTTATCCGACAGCCTCTGGTCACTGAACTCTTACGGTGCGAGAGTTTGGTGACGGGCGGGATGCGAGGGGATCACAAACAGGCACAGCGATGAGGTGAAGCGATGTTTCGAACGTCGGTTGGATTTGCATTCCTAGCTCTGGCGGCCTCCGCATCCGCGGCCCCGATCGCCGACAGCGCGCAAGTGGCGCGGGGTAAATATCTCGCAACAGTGAGCGGTTGCAACGACTGCCACACGCCAGGTTATTTCTTCGGCAATCCCGATGATACGAAATTTCTGGGTGGCTCGGACGTCGGCTTCGAGATTCCGGGGCTGGGTGTCTTCGTCGGCCGCAACATCACGCCTGACGAGGAAACCGGTATCGGCAGATGGACGACCAAGCAGATCGTCACGGCGATCCAGACCGGTCAACGGCCGGACGGTCGCGAACTCGCGCCCAWCATGCCCTGGCACGCCTTCGCGCAACTCACCCCGGAGGATGCGGGCGCAATAGCGGCATTCCTCCAGAGCATCAAACCGGTCAAAAACGCGGTTCCCGGCCCCTTCAAACCGGGCGAGAAGG
>NZ_JBFUKO010001012.1:0-1169 GCF_056400805.1 Aminobacter sp. P4_H6_2 | reverse complement strand
CGCTGAAACGCGTGCCCGTGGTCATGTCGAGCACATGCTGAACACTTGCGCCGCGCCAGCCGGTCACGCCCAGTTCGGGTAGATAATCGGTTACAAGTTTCTTCGGATCGACGACCCCTCGTCCAGCCAGGATGCCGAACACGGTTCCCGTCACCGACTTCGCCACCGATTGCGACAGATGCGGGGTGCGCTCGGTCATGCCGTTGTAGTAGCGCTCATAGGCGATCTTGCCGTCCTTGAGCACCAGAATGCCGTCCGTATAGGTTTCGTCGAGCAGGCCGGCCAGCGTCGTCGACTTGCCTTCGCTGTTTGTGACCGGCAACTGGTCGAGATCGACCTCGGCGCGCGGCAGGGCGCGAACCGGTCCCGCACCGCGCCACACCTCGGCGGTGGGCAGTATTTCGCGAATATGCTGGAACGACCAGCGGTTCCAGGGCGGGGTGTCCCAGTCCAGCCGGGACGGCGCCATGGCCGGCGGCGAGCCTTGCATGATCGGCGGCGGCACATCGCTGTTGCGGTAGGAACTCATGTCTCTCAACCTTATCTCTTCTCCCCGTTTACGGGGAGAAGATGCCGGCAGGCAGATGAGGGACGGCGCGAACTCTTCAAGGCTTGGTGCAGCCCCTCATCCGCCCCTTCGGGGCACCTTCTCCCCGTAAATGGGGAGAAGGGACAGCCCTTACTTCTGAAGCTCGGTCCAGATCCTGGTGTAGATCGCATCAGTTTCCGGCGCGCACATCATGGCCATCGTGCCATGCGGCTTGCTGGCTTCCGGAATGACGATCTCGGGTGCGTCCTTCATGTCTGCGGGCATGAACTTCTCGGACTGGGCGATGCCGTTTGCATAGCGGTGGAAGGCGGAAAGCCCGGCCGCGATCTCGGGGTCCATGATGAAATTCTGGAACAGCTTGGCATTCTCGACGTTCTTGGCATCCTTCAGCACGACGACATTGTCGCTCCAGTAGGTGAAACCTTCCTTCGGATAGCCGAAGTGAACTTCGGGACGCGCCAGCCGGATGCGCAGTCCGGCCCCGTTCCAAGTAGTGGACGCCTGGAAATCGCCGGCCTTCATCTTGTCAATGGCGCCATATTCCATGGCGATCCAGTTCGGCTTGGCCGCAACCAACAGGTCGCGCACCTTCTTCAGCACTTCCTTGTCGGCCGTGCAC
>NZ_JBFUKO010001011.1:0-1170 GCF_056400805.1 Aminobacter sp. P4_H6_2 | reverse complement strand
GTGTACGAGCGACGGAGACGATAACTGCGTCCATGATAGATCCAGTTCCTTTGAAAAATGCGCGGCTAACCGCCAGTGGCGACAGTCCGCGCGACTAAAGAAATCGCTGCGGAAATGCGACAGAATCGGCCGCGTTGAATTTTCGGGAAAATTTCTGTCGCAAAAGTCGGATGCAAAAGTCAATGTTTTGCGACTGACATTTACGACAATTGCTAGAGTGAAAAGAGACCCAAACCGGCACGCACTTCCTCAAGGGTTGTTTGTGCCCTCACGCGCGCTCTGAAGGTGCCCTGCCGCAGGAGGTCCATGACATAGCCCGGATCGTCCGCATACCGGGCACGGCGCTCCCTGATCGGAGCGAGCAAGGATTGCAAAACATCCTCAAGCTGCCGCTTCACTGCCATGTCGCCCAGCCCGCCCCGGCGGTATCGGGTCTTGAGGTCCTCAATGTCGGCCAAATCATCGCCAAAGGCATCCAGATAGGTGAAGACCACATTGCCCTCGACCGTTCCGGGGTCAGCAGCACACACATGATGGGGGTCCGTATACATTTGCCGCACGGCATCACGAATTTTATCCGGCGAGGCGGAAAGCAGAATAGCATTCCCCTGCGATTTGCTCATCTTGGCTTTGCCATCGATCCCCGGCAGACGGCCAACGGTTGGGATCATGGCGTGAGCTTCCGGCAGGAGGACATGGCCGATCTGCCGGTTCAGTCGCCGAACGATTTCGTTGGTTTGCTCGATGAGGGGGGCCTGGTCCCCGCCTACGGGAACGAGCGTTGCCTTGAACGCGGTAATGTCGGCCGCCTGTGCAACGGGATAGCAGAGAAAACCGGCCGGCACGTCGCGTTCGAAGCCGCGAAGCTGAATTTCCGTCTTGATGGTCGGATTTCGCTCCAGCCGGGCAACGGTCACRAAATTCATATAGAGCATGGTCAATTCTGCCAGCGCCGGCAAAGCCGATTGCACGCAGATCGTCGTTAGGGCCGGATCAATCCCCACAGCCAGGTAGTCGTAGGCAACTTCAAGCACATTACGTCGAACCTTTTCAGGATTGTGGGCATTGTCGGTCAGGGCCTGCATATCCGCGAGAAGCAGGAATTGCTCGTGGGTATGCTGAAGGGCCACGCGGTTCTTCAGCGACCCGACGTAGTGGCCGAGATGAAGG
>NZ_JBFUKO010001010.1:0-1177 GCF_056400805.1 Aminobacter sp. P4_H6_2 | reverse complement strand
GGTTCATGAAGGTCTGCGGCTTGATCAGGATGACCTTTTCGCCGCCGATGTTGCCTTCGGAAATCAGGCCCTTGAACTTTTTCGTCCAGGGCGAAAACGAATGGCGGCGGGCAATTGCGTCCGCCGCCATGTAGCCGACATTGTGCCGGTTGTTCTGATATTGCGCACCCGGATTGCCGAGACCTGCAAAGAGCAGCATGTTCGGATCCTCCGGGCGCTAGAGGCTTAGGCCTCGGCGGCCTCGCCACCTTCGGCAGCGCCTTCTTCCGACTTCGATGCCGAAGTGCCGGCGATCGTTGCGATGGTGAAATCGCGGTCGGAGATGACCGGCTTTACGCCCTTGGGCAGCTTGACGGCCGAGATGTGGATCGAATCGCCGATGTCGGTGCCGTCGAGATCGACGGTGATGAAGTCCGGGATCGCATTGGCCGGGCAGTGGAACTCGACTTCGTGACGAACGATGTTGAGCGTACCGCCGCGCTTGATGCCGGGCGACTTTTCTTCATTGATGAAGTGCACCGGAACCTGGACGTTGACTTCGGTGTTTGCGCCGACGCGCAGGAAGTCGACATGCATCGGGAAGTCACGGACCGGGTCAAGCTGATAGTCCTTCGGCAGGACCTGGATCTTCTTGCCGTCGACATCGATCGTGGCCACGGTGGTCAGAAAGCTGCCGCMATGGATCTTGTAGAAGATGTCCTTGTAGGACAGGGCGATGGCCAGGGGAGGCTGCTTGTCGCCGTAAATAACTGCAGGCACTTTACCGTTGCGGCGAACTTCACGGGCGGACCCCTTACCGACCTGTTCGCGTGCTTCGGCCTTGAGCTCGTATGTTTCGCTCATGGCATTTCCTTTCGGTTGTATGGAGCGCCTACGGCCGGCTCGAAGCCGCATCCGTAAACGTCGAAAGCCGCCGGGTGGGGCGGCCTTCCGCCGCGTTGCCTCCAAGGGTGTCTACGCGGGTGGCGGCTCTATAACGGAAGGTGGCCAAAAGTGCAACCGCCGGGGCTCTTTGCGCTGGCTCCCTCATGGAGCCGTCGTGGCCACTCGCGAAATCGTCCGCATGCCTGTATCACGCCGGTTCGTAACATTCACGGCGGCAATTTCATTGATGCAAGAACTTCTCCCGCTCGACCTTTCGGCGGCCACTATCCTTGTGCTTGTCGTGGCTGCGTTC
>NZ_JBFUKO010001009.1:0-1180 GCF_056400805.1 Aminobacter sp. P4_H6_2 | reverse complement strand
CTCCCCAGGCCGTCTGTTTAGCTCAGACTAGCGGCGTCTTTTCCATCTCGGCCAGGAAACGATCCTGCTCCGCGCCGTCCATGCGGACAAGGTGGCCAGATTGCGGATAGGCGCCGCTGGCGACGTCGGCTCCATATTCGCGGAAGGCGGCGACGCGCTCCTGCTGCAGACGCTGATACTGCGAATGAAAGTCGCGATAGACCTTCGAATGGCGCGGGTAGTGGCCGTCATGTTCGCCGAGCACGTCAGTTGCGAACAAATACTGCGCGTCGCAGCCTGCGCCTGCGCCCATCGAGATCATCAAGAGGCTGGTGCGCTTCGAGATCGCTTCGGCGATAGCAGGCGGAACCACCTCGATCTCGGCGGCGAAGGCACCGGCCTCTTCCAGCGCCTTGGTCTGCTGCCAGACCGTCATAGCGGAATCGAAAGTCTTGCCGACGGCCTTGAAGCCACCGGTCCAGGTGCGGCGCGACGGGATCAGGCCGACATGGCCGACGACGGGAATGCCCTCATCGCGCAGGCGCCTGATGATCTTCAAGCTCGCGCCGCAATAGACGGCGTTGGCGCCTGATTTGAGCAGGCGGAAGGCGACGCGCAGATAGTCTTCCTCGGTGATGTAGGCGCCGGGCTCGAGCCCGCCGACGACGAAGGGATTGGGGCAGATGGCGCGAAAACCTTCGAGGGAAAGCACTTCGGGTGGCACCGACAGCATATCGATGTTTGCCGCATTGGCGGCGGCTGCCTCATCGAGGGATTCGACGCGCAGCTTGGTCAGTGGGCGCTTGCCCTTGAGGGCGAGGATGTCGGCGACGGTGGGCTGGGACGATTTCATCTCATTCCTCGGCTGGCAGGACTGGCATTTCGGCGGGGCAGAAAGTCAGCCGAGTTTGATCATCACCCGACCATCTTCGACTTTGACCGGATAAGTGGCGATGTCGACGCAGACAGGCGCGCCCTTGGCCTTGCCCGTGGTGAAGTCGAAGCGRCCATTGTGCTTGGGGCATTCGATGATCGTGCCCATGACCAGCCCGCCGCTGAGATGGACCTTCTCATGCGTGCAAAGCCCGTCGGTGGCAAAGAAGCGGTCGTCTTCGGTGCGGTAGAGCGCGAAGGTGCGGCCGTCGTGATCGAAGCGGATCACATCGTCAGGCTCGATGTCGTCGGCGTCGCAGGCGGTGAT
>NZ_JBFUKO010001008.1:0-1187 GCF_056400805.1 Aminobacter sp. P4_H6_2 | reverse complement strand
GGTTGTAGACGAAGCAGCCCAAGAAGCGGTCAGGATAGCGCTGCACGAGGTCGACCGTGTAGGACATGTAGTCGCGAATGGCCGCCTTGCCGGTAAGGTCGCCATGACCGTGGGTGTAGATGGTGTTGCCTTGCGGCGGCTGGATAAAGGCCTTGTCGATGCGGCGCGGCTTGCCGTTTACGTAGTAGGGCCCATCCATCATCTTGATGAGGCGCTCACCCGTGAACGGCTCGCCATCGTGCCGCCACGCCAAGTCCACCAGCTTGGTGGGATAGCAGCTAATGTCGATAATCATCAGTCGTCTCCAAAGTTGACGTCGTTCCGCAACACGGCTGAGCCGTGAGCGACGCTGCCCGGAGTCCGGCGATACTTGCTGAAGGCGATGGTCAGAAAGCTCCGTCGGGCTGCGGTCTACGCGATCGCTTGCCAGCAATTCCCGACCGGATTTTTCGCGTATCTAGCGACCGAAACGCGGCTTGTTGCTTCTACTGACAATGATTTTTTCTAACTCAGCGAAAAGCGAATTGAAAGTCTTTTTTCAAGTATAGAACGAATATATTCGAAAACAGAACCAATTAATACCTAGCATACGCACCATCGTTGACATCGGATATGTTTTCCGACGCCCCAAATGGATAGAACCGCACCTTCTGCCGGAGCCGTTGCTTTCGCCTACTGCGAAAACTGCAAGCGACGCCGGCAGGGAGATGTTACGTCGCGCCGATCTGCGGCGCGTCAGCACGCGCCTGCGCGATCGTCTCGCGAAGCTCGTGCACGATGCCGTTGAACTCCGGCGAATAGGTCAGGTCGAGCGGCCGCGGCCGCTCGAAGTCCACCTGCCGCTCGAGATCGTCTCGCCATATCGCGAGCGGCTGAAGAAGCATCGGGCCGAATACGTTGCTCGAGCTGAAGCGATGCTGGCTCTGGTCGGACTCAAAGGCTTTGGCTCAAAATTCCCCTGGCAGCTTTCGGGTGGCATGCAGCAACGCGCCAATCTGTGTCGGGCGCTGATCCACGAACCAGGGCTGATGATGCTCGACGAGCCGTTCGGTGCGCTCGATGCATTCACCCGCGAGGAGCTTTGGGGCGTGATCCGCGACCTGCACCAGGCCAAGGGTTTCACCGTGATCCTGGTGACCCACGATCTGCGCGAAGCCGTTTATCTTGCCGACCGGGTGTTCGTGATG
>NZ_JBFUKO010001007.1:0-1192 GCF_056400805.1 Aminobacter sp. P4_H6_2 | reverse complement strand
GGTTTGGGCTATTCGCCCGTCAGGCCGCCATACTGCCGGACCAGCTGCGCCATGTCGTCAGCAGTTTGCTGGTCGGCCTCGATGCCTTCGGCAACCCCGATGCGATCGCCAACTGGCCGGTTCTGGCTGACCTTCCACTTGCCGTCGATGTTGGTGATGTCGATTTCAAGGCCGATTATGCCCTTGATCTGAGCCTGGATGTAAGCGTCCGGCGCGTCGGTCACCTGCCATGGCTCCGTCCGCCGTGCTTCCTGGCTGGCGGTGAGCTCGGCGATCTGTCCGGCAAGCCAGTCCTTGTCATCGATCACCCGTGCCGTGCCGCGCACCTGCACGGTTGCATAGTTCCAGGTTGGAACGACCTTGCCGGTCTCGCGCTTGGTCTCGTACCAGGACGGGGTGATGTAATGGTCGGCGCCCTGGAAAACCACCAGCACCGGCATGTCGGGCGTATCGGCCAACAGCCGCCATTGCGGATTGGCCCGCGCCAGATGGGCGCGCAGCCTGCCGTTAGGCCCAATTTCGGCATCCAGAAGAAAAGGCAGCAGATTGGCCACCGGGCCTTCCGATCCGTTGCAGATCAGAAGGCCGAGCGGATGGTTGCGGATCAGCGCGTGCAAAACCTCCGTCCGTGTCTCGCGAAACAGCGGAGGCTGGTACATGCGCCGAACTCCTCTTAGCGCAGGCGCTTGGGACGCGGGTCCGACAGCTCGCCGGCAAGGCGCCGGTCGAGATAATCGGCGCATTCTTCGATCACCAGCTCCGGATCGTTGCCGAAGAAGTGGTTGGCACCGGCAAGCGTCTTTTGGGTGATGGTGATGCCCTTTTGCGTGTGCAGCTTGTCGACCAGGCCCTGCACGTCCTTGGGCGGCGCCACCTTGTCGGCATCGCCATGGATGATCAGGCCTGACGACGGGCAGGGCGCCAGGAACGAGAAGTCATAGGTGTTGGGCTGCGGTGCCACCGAAATGAAGCCTTCGATTTCGGGGCGGCGCATCAAAAGCTGCATGCCGATCCATGACCCGAAGGAATAACCCGCAACCCAGCAGCTCTTGGAATCGGGATGCAGCGACTGCACCCAGTCGAGTGCCGCTGCCGCGTCCGACAATTCGCCGGTACCGTGGTCGAACTCGCCCTGGCTGCGGCCGATGCCGCGGAAATTGAAGCGCAGCGTGGTGAAGTCGCGCTTCTGGAA
>NZ_JBFUKO010001006.1:0-1196 GCF_056400805.1 Aminobacter sp. P4_H6_2 | reverse complement strand
CAACCGACTGGCGGCGCTTATGGTTAAGTGTTTGTCAAATCTTTACGAATCGGGCCATACTGTAGCTGCGCAGTTTGGCTTCTTTCTTCACGAAATGCGCAGTTCAAGGTTTGAGGGATGTTGCAGAACAGGTTACACAACGAGCAGGAGCATCTTCCGTCCATGTTGTCTGCGGATTCGCAGGAACTGTCACGGCAGCTACAGCTTCATCAGCAGAAGATATTTCCGCCTTCTTCGCAGAAGACGATCCGGCAGTTTACGCCGTCTGAGGCCGCTTACTACATCGGCATCGGCGAAGGGTATCTGCGGCAAGTGGCTTCCGAAGGCTATGGCCCGGTGCCGTTAGCTAACGGCCGCCGCGTATACTCGCCTGAAGATATGGACCGGATTCGCGTCACCCTCGACGAGAAGAATGGAGCCCAGAAATACGTCCCCAACCGGCGAGCTGGCGAGAAGCTCCAAGTGATCGCCGTCATGAACTTCAAGGGGGGCTCGGCAAAGACCACGACGTCGGCGCACCTTGCCCAATATCTCGCCATAAGGGGCTATAAGGTTCTGGCGATCGATCTCGACCCACAAGCTTCACTGTCGGCGCTATTTGGTCATCAGCCGGAGCTCGATGTTGGCGAAGGTGAGACCCTTTACGGGGCGATCAGGTATGAAGATCCGCGCCCGGTCGCCGATATCGTTCGTGCGACTTACACCCCCAACTTGCACATCATCCCTGGCAATCTCGAGCTTATGGAGTTTGAGCACGAAACGCCCACCGCCATTGCTTCTGGGAAGGCTGCGTCCATGTTCTTTGCCCGAATTGGCGAAGCGTTGGCGCCCATCGAGAGCCTATACGATGTCGTGATCATCGACTGCCCTCCGCAGCTGGGGTTCCTGACGATGTCAGCGCTATGTGCCGCGACATCAGTTCTGATCACAGTCCACCCACAGATGCTCGACGTGATGTCGATGAGCCAGTTCCTGGCCATGACAAGCGAGCTTATGGCAGTGGTGGAGAGAGCAGGGGGCCGCACCAGCTATGATTGGATGCGCTATCTCGTTACCCGCTTTGAGCCCAATGATGGGCCGCAAAGCCAGATGACGGGCTTCATGCGAGCGATCTTCGGCAACCGTATGCTTCAGAGTCCGATGTTGAAGTCTACCGCGATCTCGGATGCAGGGGTTACTAAGCAAACCCTCTACGA
>NZ_JBFUKO010001005.1:0-1200 GCF_056400805.1 Aminobacter sp. P4_H6_2 | reverse complement strand
AGCAACGCCCGCGCTTTACACTCTTTGTTTCCCGCGATGATCGCGCCCTCGCAGTTTCTCAACGTGTCTGGGGCAATGTCTCCCGGTTGGGCTCTATCGATCCGGAGCAATCTCCCTACAAGGAGGAACTGGCAGCGAATGATATCTCGGTAATCGATCTCACCAAGATCAAAGCGGGCGACAATCTGCACCACACCAAGTTTGCCGAGTCGCCTGAGATCGTCCAACTGATCGGCACCCGCCTGTCGAGCGGCCAAACCTTGACCGACAGTCGCCTGGGACTTGGCGATCACATTGTGACAGCGACCGCGGGAGCCGCGCAAACGGTTGGAACCGCTGCGGGTCTGGTTGTTTCCGCTCCGGCTGCAATCGTCGATCAGAACACAAGGCAGAACTACGCTCAGCATATCGAAATGCTTGTCGGGCCGTCCGGTGGAAAGACCGCCAACGAGTGCGGAGAGAACAATCGGGCCAGGAGCGAGCATTGTGGTGGGGCACCCCGTTAGCGTAGGCCTCAAGCGATAACGGACAGTGCGCGATGCCGGCCCCCGTTTCGGCATCTCGTAACCAATAGCTGACGGTCGCCGCGATGCAGACTGCCGCGAGAAAGGTTGACGGCAAGGCGGTCGTATCGTGTTGCGACCCTGGGGAAGTCCTTGAGGCGGCAGAACTTGCGTTCGATGGCATTTCGGTCACGGTAGAGCACCGGAGAAAAGCCGTTTTTCCGGCGCCGGTTGGCCTTTGGTGGGACGTTTGGCATCGTGCCGCCGGACTCAACCTGGCGGAGGATCGCATCCCAATCATAACCCTTATCGGCATGCAGGATGCGGGTGTCTAGCAGACGTTTCAGAAGCTCGCCTCCCGCCGTGCAATCAGCGACTTGGCAGCCGGTGAGCATGAAGGCATTGGGGCGACAATAGCGGGTCGGTCATAGCCGCAAGGCGGAGGAGAGCCGTCCACGCGTCATAAGCGGATGAGGTGGATGGCTCCCGCTCCCGGCATCTGAGTGCCAAAATGGGTTTGCTGTCTGGCAACCCAAGCAAAGGAGCCATCCGCCATGCAGATTACCACCGTGGGCCTCGATTTGGCCAAGCGTGTTTTTCAAGTTCATGCCGTTGACGCGTCTGGAGACGTTGTCGTGCGCAAGGCACTACGGCGATCGCAGGTTTTGCCGTTCTTCACCAAGTTGCCACCCTGCCT
>NZ_JBFUKO010001004.1:0-1200 GCF_056400805.1 Aminobacter sp. P4_H6_2 | reverse complement strand
AACAGGGCCAGATCGAAGGCCTGTTCTAGGCCGGAAACCTTTTCTTCCCGGACAGCTCTAGGATGAGCCAAGCAACCTACGTTGGCAGGACGGCTCAGGCCACGTTTTACCCTGGCGCGCCGATCCTGCTGACTGCGGACGTCGAGATATTTACGAAGCGGTCGAGCAGAGTGAAGAACACGGCGATGGCAAACCCGAAGACGAAGGCAAGCGTGAACAGGCCGAAGCCGATAGTCTGGAATGCTTCGTTGTTGTTGAACGTGCCGTCCCAGAACCACGCCAGAACCATTCCGGCCAAGGCTCCCAACGCGACGCGATAAATCATCCGCAGCAGCGACGGGTTTGGCAGAAGCGGATCGAGAATCCGCCGCATGTAATACATCAGCGAGCCGAGAGCCCCGTAGAGTGCCGGAAGCACCAGATGAGAGTAGGTCGCCAGCCGCCCAGCTATCTTGTTCTGGATATCGATGACGTTGGGGATCGACTGCGAATAGTAGTTGAGGTTCATTCGGCAGTTCTGCCGCATCAGTTCCAGCGTATTGATGCCAAGCGCGTCGTCGAAGAGATATGCCACTTGTGTAACGAACAGCGGCGGGTCGGGTGGAGCGGAGGTGTCCGACTGCCAGTTCGTCGATTTGGCAAGCTCGATGTCACCAAGATATTGGCAGAAATTCTGCACCGAATACTGTTCTTCGTATTGTTGGGTGATGTCGTTGCTTATCTGCTCGGGCGTGCCTCCGTCCGTGATATTGACGAAAGTCGGACATCTTAGCCCAAGCAAGGCACTTGCTGAGCAGAGGGCATTTCCCAGATGACTCAGGACGGCTAGTTGCCCGTCGGCCGCAGCCAGGAAAGCGTCGCTTTTCTCTTTGACCAGCTTCAGTTCCTTGTCGAGCAAGGTCAACTCATGGACGTACTGGAACGAGGCGTCCTGAGCGATGAGATTGCGCTGAACTGCGTCGACGACATCGGCGTTGCCGGTAAGAGAGCCGACAGTCCCGCCCGTCTCCTCCGGCGACACCGTTGGAGTTGTCGAGCCCGGAGACACTACTCTGTTCGCGTCTGGTGTTGGCGTATCGCCACCCAAAACGTTCCCCGGCAGCTGATGCTCAGCGATCAGCAATTGCCGCTCCAGCCTGCTATAATGCAGTCCCGGATCCTTGTCCTTGAGCAGCGAAAGCTCCTCAAAAAGACTGGCTC
>NZ_JBFUKO010001003.1:0-1210 GCF_056400805.1 Aminobacter sp. P4_H6_2 | reverse complement strand
ATCTTGGTCCGGCCATAGACCGTCTTCATGTCGTTGGTTCGGCTTTCGAGCCTGACGTTGCCTAGCGGTGCGATGATTTCTTCGACGCGCGCGCGGTGATCGTCTGCAAGCTTCCAGCTTTCGACAAACAGGAAGGGAATGTCGGGACAGCGCCCGGCGATACGAACGGCGAGCTCGAAGCCCTTTTCCTCGTAGGGGTTTATCAGCGTGACGAATTCGCCTGTCGTGGGCGTGTTGTAGTGCGCCGGATTGATCGTTGGTGGGATGACCGTCGAATCAATGCCGAACCGTTGCCCGTAGGTGCGCGCGGTGAACTCCGAATTGGCGATGTACTGCGCCGACCGCAGTTCGCTGAGATCACCGCCCAGTTCGTGGAACTCGACGTTCCTGAGATAGACGACGAGGGGGATACCCTGGGCTTCAAGCGCCTTGCCGATCGGAACCGACTTGTGACACTGAACCACCGCGACATCGGGTTTCAGCTTTTGCACGGCGAAGTCAGCGGCCTCCCACGGGAACCAGGCACGAACCACGGGATAGCCGGGAAACGTGTCGATGACGGCACGCTGCCCGAGCAGCTTCATCTTGGCCCTGGCCTTGAAGCCGAACATGCCGTCGCCAAACAGGGCGGCAAGCACCGAGGCCTCGTGGCCATGCGCGCGCAGCTGTTCGACCAGATGATGCGTGCTCGACTGCACGCCACCGCTGAATTCGGGCGTATAGCCGTTGCCTCCGGCAAAAAGAACCCTCATGCGGCCAGCTCCTTTGCCACTCGCCCATCCCTCTCGCCAGCCTTGCGCCCGATGGAGATGTAGTCGATGCCGTGGCGGACGAGCACGCGCGGGTCGTAGAGATTGCGGCCGTCGAAGATCACGGGCGTCGAAAGCGCCTGCTTGATCACTTCGAAGGACGGCGCGCGGAAATTCTTCCACTCGGTGGCGATCAGCAGCGCATCGGCGCCACGCAGCGCCGCCTCCTTGGTGCCGCAGAGCAAAAGGTCGTCGCGCTGGCCGTAGATGGTCTGCGCCTCCTGCATCGCCTCGGGATCATAAGCCTGGACCTTGGCCCCGGCCGCCCACAGCGCCTCCATCAGTACGCGRCTCGGCGCCTCGCGCATGTCGTCGGTGTTGGGCTTGAAGGCGAGCCCCCACAAGGCAAAGGTTTTTCCCGCGAGATCGCCGTTGAAATAGGCCGCGAGCTTGTCGAACAG
>NZ_JBFUKO010001002.1:0-1211 GCF_056400805.1 Aminobacter sp. P4_H6_2 | reverse complement strand
CGAAAGTTCATCCTTGGGCCGATCAGGATCATCGGGGTCGCGAGACTCTGCCGAGCCGCGCTGAAAAAGCACTGCCGTCAGCATCACATAGGCCGACATCTGCAGGAATTCGCTCTCCCAGTTCTCAAAAAGCGCAGACAGAAAGTCCCCGCTTTTCAAATAGGCCATCAGCCCCACGGCAGCCCCTCCATGCTCTCGGAGCTCCTCGTTGTAGGCAGCATGTCCCGACCAGACCATGCCCACCAGGCTGACCAGGAACATAGCCACCAGGGTAATCGTCAGTCCATTATCGCGGAAAAATGATTTCAAAATTGCTCTCCAACCCGATCCGTACCTATTGTCGCCAGCAATCAAGAACCTCTGCCATTTCAACGATTTCGACCTGCTCGCTGAAGCGGGAACGATATAGTTCCATCAACGCATCGTGCGTCTGATCTGCCGAGCCACAGATGGCATCCGTCACAAGGACAACCCGAAAGCCTCGGTCCATTGCGCCGAACACGGTGGCAAGTACACAGACGTCAGTCTCGCCACCGGTAATCACCAGCGTGTTGATCCCCGAACCATTCAGCATCGCGTCGAGCCCGCCTTCCGTCCACGGCGAATAGACACGCTTATCGAGAACCCTCGCTGGGGGTACATAGCGGCCCAGAGACGGCATCAATCCGACGACTCTTGGATCGATATTGACAAGAGTGACTTCCGCCCAGCGATGATAATACCGCGCCCACATGCCCGGTCCTTCGCCCGGGCGGGCAGCTGGAATGAAGCGCGTGAAGATCGTTTGCCGCGGACGATGCGCCGTCAATTCCTCAATTGCCGGGAGCACCTTTTCGGCCCAAGGCACAGCCCAAGGGCTGCCAGGCCCGAACAGTTGCTGCATGTCGACGCACAAATGCAGGGAGCTTTTCCCCAGCGGACCGTGCACAAGGCCTTTCGCTGCCATGATCAGTCCAGCGCCCCCTCGTGAAAGAACTCAAACGTCGGAGTGCTAGCATCCGATCTGCTCTGTTCGGCTACAGGGAGTGCACACTTAGTGATTTTAAACCGCCGGCGCGTCATTGTCTCAATCACCTGGCCTTTTTCGCCTCCTGCACGTCGATGGCGTAAAGCAATTCGCCCTTTTGATCGCGTACTCGCACCAGCCACCCGGTCAGATCATCCGGGCCGGGCTGCAGGTCGCCGAGAAGGTCAACGGCGCGGCGCACCCC
>NZ_JBFUKO010001001.1:0-1211 GCF_056400805.1 Aminobacter sp. P4_H6_2 | reverse complement strand
GTCAAACGCCGCGGCAGCGTCGACATCGACCAGGCGCTCGACGAGTTGCAGCAGGTAGTAGGTGGTGTGTGGCTGCGCGTACTCGCCTATCCGCTTCAGGAGTTCGACATTTTCCCGGAAGAACACGTCAAGACCCGCTTGGCCAAGTATCGAGGCGCCGTCCCGTTCACCGGCCGCCGCGCCGGTCGCAAAGAGCATTTGCGAGCCGGCGAAATCGATCAGTTGCGCGCACTCTCGCACCTCCGCGATTGCGGCCTCGTCTAGGTGTGTTACCGCGATGTGCACAGCGAGCCGGGCATTTGCCGCGTCGACGATGTGGGAGAAAAGCGCCCGGGTTCGCCCGCGGAGACCAGCGTCATTGTCGGAATTGTTGCCGATCCCGGCAACGACCGCGCCGCGCAGAGTCGACAGGATTGCTTTTGTTTCTTCCGCGTATTCCCAAGGCGCTCGTAGCCATTCATCGAGAACGGCCTTCGCTTCCGGCGACTGGTGAGTGACCCAGAGGACGCTGAGCTTGTCTGCGACGGCCTTGCGGAGGCGACGTCCGCGGTCCGACACGGGCGCCTCACGCTGCAAGAGCGCAAGCAGCAGCTCTAGGCTCCGCCGCTGATCCGAATGAACCAGCCTTGAGACGAGCCCGCCGAGAACATGTTCGATGACGCTCAAGTTGGGTTCGAGCGCAAAACGCTCGGCTAGGAGTTTCCAAAATCGGCCCCGGTCGATGTCCCATATGCGGCCGAGCCGCATTAAGGCGTTCAGCCGGACCGCCGGATGCCGATCAGACAGCAGCACCTCCGCACGTGGAATTAGGGTGGGGTAAAGATCTGCGCGTTGCACGAATAGATCCCAATAGGCTTGCGCGGCCTCTACCCGCGCCGCGGGTCCACCCCAGGATGCCGATTCCTCGAAACTAGCCTCCGTGTCATCGCTCAGCTCCGGACTCTCGGACCGAGCCGCGATGTCCAGCAGCGCCGCAAAGGTTGCGTCCTGATCCAGCGTCGGCGGCGCATCCTTCGACACCATCAGCTTTCGCGATACAATTACTTGGCAAGCTTGACCTATAATCGCCTCTGCATGCCGCCGCAGGCCGGCATGCAGCGCACCGGCAACTAGCAAGGCTTCTATAGCCTCTAAGGTGGCGAGCGACTCCGCAAGGGAGGCGGCTGCAACCTCTTCCGAGCCCGGATCGAGCCGCAGGAGCCGCTTTGCGG
>NZ_JBFUKO010001000.1:0-1216 GCF_056400805.1 Aminobacter sp. P4_H6_2 | reverse complement strand
GTGCCCCGCTGGTCGTGCGCTGGCCCGGACACATCGAGCCCGGCACGGTCAAGAACGACATCTTCTCATCGCTTGATTGGGTGCCAACGCTCGTGAACATCGCCGGCGGCCCGAAGGGCGATGGGCTGAAGAAGCAGATCGAGGCCGGCACGTATCCGAACGTCGTCAAGACCACGCTTGACGGGATCGATCAGCGTGAATTCTTGGAAGGGAAGTCGCCTTCCGCACGCGACTCTTTCCTGTACTATTCCGGCAAGGAGCCGTCAGCGGTTCGCTACAAGAACTGGAAGATGTATTTCGCGATGGTCTCCGACGACCCAGCTGGCTTCATCTCAGGCGTGCAGCCCTACTCCTGGACGCAGGTCGTCAACATCAAACGCGATCCGTTCGAGACCTCGGTCGGTCAACAGATCAAGACGCTGTTCGGTATGGGGGGCTCCATCGCCTCTCCGTCGACGGCCTATGTCTATGACTGGAACATCCTGCCCATCGGCCAGCAGTTGTGGCTGAAGCATCTCGAGAGCTACATCGCCTATCCGCCGCTTCAGGACCCTGCAAGCTACAATCTGGAGCAGGTGATGCAGCAGGTCAAAGATATGAAAGCGGGTCACGACTGACCCACCCACCAATATCGGACGCCCCGTCACCGGGGCGTCCGATGCCAGGTGCCTTCCGGCAGCATCCCGCACCGAACCACATCAACGATGGGGAGTTCAAGATGCACGCATTCTCCAAATTCGTAGGCGGAGCGCTCATAGGACTTTACGCATTATTTGCGGTGGCATTTGCGCAAGCCCAGACCGATCCACTGCCATCGTGGAACGATACCGGCCCTAAGGCAGCCATTGTTGCCTTCGTTGAAAAGGTGACCAAGGAAGGGTCGAGCGATTTCGTGGCCGAGCCCGAACGCATTGCCGTGTTCGATAATGACGGTACGTTATGGGTCGAGCACCCGATGTACACCCAACTCGCCTTCGCGCTCGACCGCGTGAAGACAGAAGCGCCATCGCATCCGGAATGGAAGGCCACACAGCCGTTCAAGGCGGTGCTCGAAGGCGACATGAAGACGCTCGCGGCAGGCGGCGAGAAGGGGCTGGTGGAACTCATCATGGCGACCCACACCGGAATGACCAGCGACGAGTTCCAAAAGATCGTCACCGACTGGATCGCAACCGCGCGTGATGGCCGGTTCAAGCGCCCCTACACCCTACACCGA
>NZ_JBFUKO010000999.1:0-1216 GCF_056400805.1 Aminobacter sp. P4_H6_2 | reverse complement strand
CTGGGCTCGGCATGGATCTCGATTTCTGGAAGATCGCCATGCGACCCGGCAAGCCGCTGATGTTCGGCCGCCTTGGCCAGACACGTTGCGTCGGCCTGCCCGGCAATCCGGTCGCCAGCCTGATCTGCGCGCATATATTCCTGAAGCCCTTGCTGGCGAAGCTTGGCGGGCGACCCTATGCGCCCGACATTCGCAACGCTGTGCTCGACACCGCGATGGCGCCAAACGATTTGCGCCAGGATTTCGTTCGCGCCATTGCGCGCGAGACGCCTGACGGCCTCGTCGTTACGCCATATCTGGTCCAGGATTCGTCGATGCTTCGCACGCTCGCCGACGCCAATTGCGCCATCATGCGTGAACCCTTCGCACCGGCCGCCGAATCTGGCAGTGCGTGCCGCGTGATGATGCTGCGCTGAACGAAGCCGCCTCCTCCCTTCACCAGATATAAACGGTTGCAGAACACAACTGGAACAGATAGGGTTTTGTTCTGGGTTTGTTTTTCTTCTGATTCCTCGGGGGTGGCGATGCTGACGCGCAAACAACACGAGCTTTTGCTGTTCATCCACTCGCGTTTGAAAGAGACGGGCATCCCGCCATCCTTCGACGAAATGAAGGAAGCGCTCGATCTTGCCTCCAAATCCGGTATCCATCGTCTGATCACGGCGCTCGAAGAACGTGGCTTCATCCGACGCCTGCCCAACCGGGCACGCGCGCTTGAAGTGCTGCGCATGCCCGATTCAATCGCACCAGGCCTCAACGCGGCGCGGAAATTCTCGCCGAGCGTCATCGAGGGCAGCCTTGGGCGCCGGCCCGAACCGTCGCGCTCCATGTCCGCCGGCAATGACGATGATGCTGGCGCGGCCGTGACCATTCCGGTGATGGGCCGTATCGCCGCCGGCGTGCCGATCGACGCCATCCAGCACAAGACTCATTCGATAGCGGTGCCGCCGGATATGATCATGGGCGGCGAGCATTACGCGCTCGAGGTCAAGGGCGACTCGATGATCGAGGCTGGCATCTTCGACGGCGATACAGTCGTCATCCGCAGCTCGACCACCGCAAACCCCGGCGAGATCATCGTGGCACTTGTCGACGACGAGGAAGCGACGCTCAAGCGCTTCCGCCGCAAAGGCGCCTCGATTGCTCTCGAGGCTGCCAACCCGGCCTACGAGACCCGCATCTTCGGGCCAGACAGGGTCAAGGTCCAGGGCAAGCT
>NZ_JBFUKO010000998.1:0-1221 GCF_056400805.1 Aminobacter sp. P4_H6_2 | reverse complement strand
CGGCATCCCACACGGCTTTCGGCTGCAGGGCAGCGTCCTTCTGGTTGAAGCTCAGGAAGTGCACGGCGGCCTGCGGATAGGTCTCGGTGACCAGCTTGTCCTTGCCGGCGATCGTTGCGATCTGATCCGACGTCAGGTTTTTGGCCATGTCGACGTCACCCGATTCCAGCAGCAGCTGCTGGGTCGCGGCTTCCGCGACGTGGCGGATGATGACGCCCTTGATCGCAGGTGCGCCGTTGAAATAGTCCGGGTTGGCGGTGAGGTTGATGATTTCGCCCGGGCGGAAAGCCTTGAGCACGAACGGGCCGGTGCCGGCCGAGTTGGACTTCAGCCAGCCATTGCCCATGTCGCCATTGGCTTCGTTGGCCTGAAGCGTCACCGCGTCGACCACGGAAGCCGGGCGGGCGGCGAGAACGTTGAGCACGAAGGCCGAAGCGAAGTCGCCCTCATACTTGAGCACGACCTTGTTGCCGTCGGCCTTGACCATGGAATCGAAGTTTTCCGGGGTCCAGCCGAGCTGGGTCAGGATGAAGGCCGGTGCCTTGTTGAGCACGATGACGCGCTTGAACGAATAGACCACGTCTTCTGCGCGCAGCGGGTTGCCGGAGGTGAACTTGACGCCGTCACGCAGCGTAAAGGTGATGGTCTTGTTGGCGTCGTCAGCCGTCCATTCCTTGGCGAGGCCAGCTGCCAGCGTCTTGGTGTCGACGGCATCATATTGTACCAGGCGATCATAGGTCTGGGCGACATATTCGCCCGACGAGAATTCGTAAGCCTCTGCCGGGTCGATGCTGACGATGTCGTCGATGTTTTGCGCCACCACGAGCACGCCCGCAGGTGTCGCCGCGAGGCTCATTCCAGGAGTCATCGGCATCGCCAGCGCCGCAGCAAGCAGCGCGGCCTTGAACAGTTTCATCATTTTCTCTCCTTTTTGGTTCCCATTGTTGTCTCGTCGGCCCTTGAACCGCGCAGGGCCGGATGCTCCGTGCGTGACCTGAACATCGGCAGGGTGCCGGTCCAGAGCATGCGCGCGAACTTGTCAGTGTCGTTGGACCATGAATGCGGACTATTGCCGCGGAAATGCAGGCTGTCGCCAGCCGAAAGTTCCATCTCCTGGTCCTCGAGGCGCTGGGTAATCGAGCCCTCGAGAATGAACAGGATTTCCTCGCCCTCATGGCTGACAGTCTCGGAACGATAGCCCGGCGGGACGTTGAGGACGAA
>NZ_JBFUKO010000997.1:0-1234 GCF_056400805.1 Aminobacter sp. P4_H6_2 | reverse complement strand
GCCATGCATCGCGGATGACCGCTTCAATGTCAGATTTCAGTTCGCTCGGCCAAGAGCAGCGCATCCTCCACATCGACGCCGAGATATCGGACAGTGTTCTCGATCTTGGAGTGGCCAAGCAGGATCTGGATGGCGCGGAGATTTCCTGTCGCCTTGTAGATCATCGCCGCCTTCGTGCGACGAAGCGAGTGCGTGCCATACTCTTCTGGACGCAGCCCAATCGCTGYGACCCATTCGTCAACCAGGCGGGCGTACTGCCTCGTGCTCATGTGGCGGGCGTGATTGACCCGGCTCGGGAATCCATAATCGTCGACCGATCCTCCGCGCCTTTCAAGCCAAGCCAGAAGGCTGGCTCTTACGTCGCTGGTGATCTCGAACTGGACCGGCCGCCCCGTCTTTTGCTGAACGACAATCGCACGGGTCCGGATTTCTGCCCCTGCGACCAGATCGCGGATCTTGATCTTGATCTTGACCAAGTCGCAGCCGCGCAGCTTGCTGTCGATTGCCAGATCGAACAGCGCGCGGTCCCGAATGCGTCTCTCGCGATCGAGGAAGAAGCGAACAGCCCAGATCTGTTTCTGTGTGAGCGGCCGCTTAGTTCCTACCTTCTTTCCTGCATTCCAAGCTGCTCGCTCACGGCTAGCGTCATCGTATTGAGAGTGACCCATGTGAGTTCTCCTCGGCCTTGATTGGCCGAGGAAAAACGGATCGCCAGCATCACCGCTTCGGGGCCGATTCCAGACGGACGGCTTTCAGGCACCGACGGCGGGATAGCTGCCATTGGTAGGGAAGCGATCAGCGCGGCCGCTACCGACCCGGAGAGGTCACTGACCAAGTATCTAAAATCTCTTCCGGCGGCGCGGGCGTTGTCGCCAGCAAGCCCTTGTTCTAAGATAAGCCCGTCATGGAACTCTCGTCAGGGAGGCTACGATGATCAAGCGGGGGCGCGTTTGGATGATAAGGGCCACATGGGCCCTTTGGCTTCTTACACTGCCCGCCCAAGCGAGCAACTTAGGTGATCTTGTCAGGAATGGCGATGTCGCAGCGGTGACATCCGCCTTGGACAAAGGCGCCGCTATCAACGAAATTGACGGTGTTACGGCGCTCTATGTCGCCTGCGAAAACGGAAATTCCGAGTTAGCAAAACTTCTGATCAGTCGTGGGGCGGACGTTAACCTGCCTGTCAGTTGGCAAAGAACGCCACTCTACGCCGCCAACAAGGGTGGGTACGCTG
>NZ_JBFUKO010000996.1:0-1236 GCF_056400805.1 Aminobacter sp. P4_H6_2 | reverse complement strand
ACTGGGCCCAGGCCACGACCGAAAAGGCCGCACAGACCGGTGGCGCCAATCGTCAGGGCGGCCGTGGTGGCCAGGCTCAGACACCTGTTGTTACCCAGCTTGTCACCACCGGCACCATCAACGACAAGCTGTCGGCGATCGGCACTGGCCGCGCGCTGAACTCTGTCGTCATCAACCCCTATGCATCGGGGCGACTGACTGAAATTGCAGTCACGTCGGGGGAAAAAGTCGAGGCCGGCACGGTCATCGCCAAGCTCGATTCGGATTCTGAAGAGATAGCGCTCGAACGCGCCCGCATCGCGGAGGCTGATGCCGAGGCATCGCTCGAGCGGATCAAGGCGCTCAGGGCATCCAATACAGTCACCGCCGTGCAGCAAAGAGAAGCGGAACTTGCGCTCGACAATGCGCGGCTCGCTGTCCGTGACGCGGCTCTGGCACTCGATCGCCGGACCATCAGCGCGCCGATTGCCGGTGTCGTCGGCATCCTGCCAGTCGAAGCCGGCAACTACGTCACAAGCCAGACGACGATCGCCACCATCGACGACCGCTCGCGCATCATCGTCGACTTCTGGGTGCCGGAACGCTTCACCGGCCTGATCGCGGTCGGCGCGCCGCTTTCAGCCAATTCCATCGCTCGCCCCGGTCAGATCTTCGACGGTGTGGTCAGCGCTGTCGACAACAGGCTTGAAACACAAAGCCGTACGCTGCGCATCCAGGCCCGGCTCGACAATGACGGCGACGTGCTGCGCGCCGGCATGTCGTTCCAGGTCGCCATGCAGTTTCCCGGCGATACCTATCCATCGGTCGATCCGCTGGCTATCCAGTGGGGCGGCGACGGCGCCTTCGTCTGGGCGCTCGATAACGGCAAGGCCAAGCGCGTGCCAGTGCGCATCATCCAGCGCAACACCGACAGCGTGCTGGTGCAAGCCGCATTGACGGCTGGTGACAAGGTCGTCACCGAGGGCATCCACACAGTGCGCGAGGGTGCTGAACTTCTCGTTGCCGGCAGTGAAGCTGCCGCGCGCAGCGGCTCCTGAGCAGGAGCGGCCGATGAGCAGCGCCCAGAACGAACATGCTGAAAAAGGCATCACCGCACTTTTCGTGCGCCGGCCGGTGCTGGCGTTCGTCATCAATACCCTGATCGTGGTCGCCGGCCTCGCCGCCTTCTATGGCGTCGAGATCCGCGAACTGCCGGATGTCGACCGCCCTGTGATCACCGTGTCGACGACCTATTCG
>NZ_JBFUKO010000995.1:0-1237 GCF_056400805.1 Aminobacter sp. P4_H6_2 | reverse complement strand
CGGGGAGAAGATGCCGGCAGGCAGATGAGGGGCAGCGCTGCCTTGTTATACGTTGGAGTCGCCCCTCATCCAGCTCTTCGGGCCATTTTCTCCCCGCAAACGGGGAGAAGGAAACAAGGGAGGAAGAAACATGCATCGCCGCCAATTTCTCGCATCCGCAGCCATTGCCGCTGCGTTTATCGCTGCCGTGCCGGCCATCACGCCGGTTTGGGCACAAGACAAGCCGCAAGCAACCGTAGAGGCCTATCTGGCTGCCTGGAACGCCCATGACTCGGCCAAGGCGGCCGGGTACTTCGCCGACAATGTCGTTTACTACGACGCTTCAGTCGGCAAGCCGGTCGAAGGCAAGGACGCAGCCAAGAGCGGCGTCATCGACAATTTCTTGAACGCCGTTCCAGATGCTGTCTGGAAGATGAAGGGTGCACCCGTGGTTCAGGATGATCGCGTGTCGTTTGAATGGGAATTTTCAGGCACCAACACAGGCGACTGGGCCGATGGCACCAAGGCTACCGGCAAGAAGTTCTCTTTCACCGGCGCGTCGATGTTCTCGGTCAAGGACGGAAAGATCGCCACCCAGAGCGACTATTACGATGCGCTCGGCTTCTACAAGCAGCTTGGGCTGATGTAGCGGGTCAAGCGGCGCCATATTGTTTCGCGTCAATCTTGACGCCTATGGTGCGTGAATAGCTCGCGCCGCATGCAGCGCCATCGCATCGGCTTGCGTTGGTTCGCGCTGCCATTTCTGCGCGGCGGCCGAGGCCTAGCCGTCATGATTGCGTTGGCGTGGTCACGCGGTGACACGGCGATAGCAGTGCCAGATGAACTAATCGAAGCCGATGTTTCGCAAACTCCATCCGCTTGGCGGCCCGGATTTGAAATCCTCTCGCTCTCCAAACTCTACAAATTCCGTAGAGTTAATGGAAGTTGGGCGATTGTGAGGAGCCGGAAATGTCAAAGCAGCTCGTGGTGGGAATTTCGGGTAACCTGACCCGTCCGTCGAAGACCAGACTGTTCATCGACCACATCGTTGGGCAAGTCGCCAAAAGCACAGGGGCAGCCTCGGCCACTTACGATATCGAAGACCTTGGCCCGTCCTTCGCCCAGGCAAGGCGTGTCAGCGATCTCGACCCTTCCGCCCGGGCCATCGTCGAACAGCTGTCGAGCGCGGCCATTTTGGTGGTCGGTTCGCCCACCTTCAAAGGCAGCTACACCGGCCTGTTCAAGCATTTCTTCGACC
>NZ_JBFUKO010000994.1:0-1242 GCF_056400805.1 Aminobacter sp. P4_H6_2 | reverse complement strand
GTCGTAGGTAACGCGGCTGAAGTTCTCTCGCGCCACTTCGTAAAGCGTCTGCTTGGTCAGGCCGGCGTCGGAAAATGCCGTCGACTTGACCAAGGGTGCCGTCAAAACGCGATCGCCAAACAGCGAGCGAAGGAAGCCGACGATCTGCGTCTGTGGCCCGTCATTGGGCTCGTAACGCGTGATCAGGTAACGCATGAAATCGAAATTCAGCTCGCCACCCGCCTCACGCACCACCGACAGCAGATCGGCGGTCATGAATAGGAACTGGCTCATCGAGGCGACGTCGAGCATCTGCGGGTGAATGGTCACCAGCACGGAGGTCGCAGCACAGAGCGCCGATAGCGTCAGGAAGCCGAGCTGCGGCGGGCAGTCCATGACAACGACGTCATACTCGTCGGCAACAGTCTGCAGCGCCTCCTGCACCCGGGCAAAAAACATCGCCTTGCTGTCGCCAGCCTGGCGCGCCGCCAGCATCTGCGGCGTGGTGTGCTCGAACTCCTGGAGTTCGAGATTTCCCGGCACAAAGTCGAGCCCGTCGAAATAGGTACGGCGGATGATCTCGGAGAGCGGCCGACGCTCCTCGTCGTAACGGATCGCGCCATAAAGCGTGTCGTTGCCATCGAGGTCTAGCTCGGGCTGGTAGCCGAGCAGCGCCGACATCGACGCCTGCGGATCGAGGTCGATGGCAAGCACGCGGTAGCCGGCGAGCGCCAGATGCTGGGCGAGATGCGTGCTGGTGGTGGTCTTGCCCGAGCCGCCCTTGAAGTTGGTGACGGCGATCACCTGCATATGCTCGCCGCGCACGGCGTCGCGCCGCGGCAGGTAATGCCGCGCCTTGGTCGGATTCTGCTCGGCGAGATGCCGACGCAGCCCGTTGATGTCGTCGAGCGCGTAGTAGCGACGCCCCCCTGCCCCGGTCTCCGGCTGCGGGCCTTCGCCGGCGATGGAGAGCTGGCGCAGATAGCCGTCAGTGACGCCGATCAGACGCGCCGCCTCGCCGCTCGAAAACTTGCGCAAGACCTTCTTCGAGGTCGGCGAAAACAGCCGGTCGCGCATCGCTTGCAAT
Organism: Aminobacter sp. P4_H6_2; assembly: GCF_056400805.1. NCBI lineage: Bacteria > Pseudomonadati > Pseudomonadota > Alphaproteobacteria > Hyphomicrobiales > Phyllobacteriaceae > Aminobacter > Aminobacter sp. P4_H6_2. Next base: position 176 of record NZ_JBFUKO010000994.1, on the reverse strand, counting down.
TGCGCCGACAACATCTCGGCGTCGCGCGCAATGGCACGATCGGTCGCCACGACCTCGGCCTCTTCGCTCGCGTTTTCCGCCCGTGCTTGAACTGCCCCTACCAAGTCTTTAGTCCCCTCTCGCCATCCAGCACCGGTCGCTCGCGACCCGCCGTCAGGCTTCGTTAAGATTTATGC
>NZ_JBFUKO010000993.1:0-1244 GCF_056400805.1 Aminobacter sp. P4_H6_2 | reverse complement strand
GCTTTCGGATGCCAAGAACAAGGTCCGCATCAATGGCTTCCGCCCAGGCAAGGTGCCGATGCAGCACCTGCGCAAGGTCTACGGCAAGTCGTTCATGGCCGAAGTCGTCAACGAGATCCTGACCGATTCCGCCCGCACGATCATTTCCGAGCGTGGCGAAAAGGCTGCGATGCAGCCTGACGTGACGATGACGGAAGACGAGAAGGAAGCCGAGAAGATCCTCGCTGGCGGTTCCGACTTCGAGTTCTCGCTGAGCTACGAAGTCATCCCGGCGATCGAGATCAAGGACTTTGCCGACATCAAGGTGTCGCGTCCGGTCTATGACGTTCCGGAAAGCGAAATCGACGAGCAGGTCAACCGCGTTGCCGAATCGGCTCGCTCCTACGAGCCCAAGACCGGCAAGGCCGCTGAAGGCGATCGCGTCACGATCGACTATGTCGGCAAGATCGACGGCGTCGCTTTCGACGGCGGCACGGGTGGCGACCAGCCGCTGGTGCTCGGCTCCAAGGAGTTCATCCCCGGCTTCGAAGACCAGCTGATTGGCGCCAAGGTCGGCGACGAGAAGCTCGTCACCGTCACCTTCCCGGAAAACTACCAGGCTGCCCATCTGGCCGGCAAGGAAGCGACCTTCGACGTCACCGTCAAGGAAATCGCTGCCCCGGGCAAGCTCGAGGTCAATGACGAAACCGCCAAGAACCTCGGCCTTGAGTCGCTCGAGAAGCTGCGCGACATCGTTCGTGGCCAGATCGAGAATCAGTTCGGCGCCATGACGCGCCAGAAGGTCAAGCGCCAGCTGCTCGACCAGCTCGACGGCTCCTACAAGTTCGAGGCTCCCTCGAAGCTCGTCGAAGCCGAGTTCAACAACATCTGGAGCCAGGTCACCCGTGATCTGGAAATCGCTGGCCGCAGCTTCGCCGACGAAGAGACGACGGAAGAAGAAGCCCGCGCCGAATACCAGCGCCTGGCCGAGCGCCGCGTGCGCTTGGGTCTGGTTCTCGCTGAGATCGGCGAGAAGGCTGGCGTGACGGTTTCCGACGAAGAGCTGCAGCGCGGCCTGTTCGACACGGTTCGCCGCTACCCGGGCAGCCAGCAGCAGGAAGTGTTCGACTTCTACCGCAACAACCCGTCGGCGCTGGTCAACCTGCGCGCGCCGCTGTTCGAGGAAAAGGTCGTCGATCACCTGCTTTCGCTGGTTTCCGTCACCGACAAGAAGGTGAGCAAGGAAGAGCTGCTCGCCGACGACG
>NZ_JBFUKO010000992.1:0-1244 GCF_056400805.1 Aminobacter sp. P4_H6_2 | reverse complement strand
AGGCCGAAACGTTCGGCGTGCTCGATGACCATGATGGTGGCATCGGGCACGTCGACCCCGACCTCGATGACAGTCGTTGCAATCAAAACGCGCGTTTCGCCCGCCTTGAAGGCGCGCATCGCCTCGTCTTTTTCGGCGCCCTTCATGCGGCCATGGACGAGGCCGATGCGATTGCCGAAGACAGGCTGGAGCGAGGCGAAGCGGTCCTCCGCCGACATCAGCTTGATCTCCTCGGACTCCTCGACCAGCGGGCAGATCCAGTAGATCTTCTGGCCCTCGGCTACCGCATCCCTGATGCGACCAACGAGTTCGTCAATACGCTCCAATGGCAGCGTGACCGTGCGGATCGGCTGGCGTCCAGCGGGTTTTTCGGTCAGGCGCGACACATCCATGTCGCCAAAGGCGGTGAGCACAAGCGTGCGCGGGATGGGGGTTGCTGTCATCACCAGCATGTCGGGGGCATCGCCCTTGGCGGTGATGGCAAGGCGCTGGTGGACGCCGAAGCGGTGCTGCTCGTCGATGACAGCAAGTGCGAGGTCATGGAACTTCACCGTTTCCTGAAACAGCGCGTGCGTTCCGATGACGATGTCGATCTCGCCGCTTTCCAGCCCGGCGAGGATCTGCGCACGTTCGCGGCCTTTTTCACGGCCGGTGAGCACGGCGACGGACATGCCAAAACGCTCGGCCAGCGGTGCGATGGTGGCGAGGTGTTGGCGGGCGAGGATTTCGGTTGGCGCCATCAAAGCGGCCTGGCCGCCGGCTTCGACCGCGCGCGCCATCGAAAGCAGCGCGACTACCGTCTTGCCCGAGCCGACATCGCCCTGGAGCAGCCGCAGCATTCGTTCGGGCTTGGCGAGGTCGGCCTCGATCTCTTCGAGTGCCACCTGCTGCGAACCGGTCAGGGAATAGGGCAGGGCCAAGCGCAAGGCATCGACAATGCGCCCGTCTCCGGTCAGCGGCCGACCATGCAGCTTGCGTACCCGGGCCCGAACCAAAGCCAGCGAGACTTGGCCGGCGAGCAATTCGTCATAAGCGAGCCGGCGCCAAGCGGCGTTTTCGGGCGAGGCGTCGATCGGGTCGATCGGATTGTGGATGCGCTGGAGAGCTGCGGAGAAGTTTGGAAAGCTTTGGCGCCGCATCAGCTCGGCGTCGAGCCATTCGGGGAAAGCCGGTAGACGTTCGAGCGACTGGCCGATGGCGCGGCGCAGCACCTTTGACGACAGGCCGGCGGTGAGGGGATAGAC
>NZ_JBFUKO010000991.1:0-1249 GCF_056400805.1 Aminobacter sp. P4_H6_2 | reverse complement strand
AGCATGGCCGAACGCTCGGTGATGTCGACGGTGGCCTGCACCGAACAGACCAGAGAGCCATCCTTTTGGGCCCTTCCGAACCAGTTCAGCCATATCTGATTGGCAGGGGCGTTGGTCAGGACATGACGGTAACGTTCAGCCAGTTTTACGATACCGGCCGGAGGATCTTGCGGTACATGGACATAAAGTTCGGGGTCGTTGAGGTGCTCAAAGCAAAGCTCGGCATGCTCGACCCGTAGTGGCTCAAGAATGAGCCGTGACGTCTCGATCACGATCCCCTTATCTGGATGCTCGTTCAACCGCTATCCTCCGGTACACTGCGCTATTCTTTAAACCGCAGGGACCCTGCTGGCCGGCATCGGCCCGCTGAAACGCTCGACCCGGCCCATCCCAAGGATTTCACTGAGCGAGGTCTCATCGCTGACACGGCGGAACATGCCGGGCGACATCCATCGGGCGTGTCCGTCGACATTCGGTGCGCCGCGCCCGGTGCGGACGTCGTCGATCCACAGCGTGCGGGTCTCAAGCGAGATGCGGGTCAGGCCGGTCGAATTCGGCACGCCGGCATGGGCGTGCGCGCTGGAAAACGCGATGATCTCGCCCGGTGAAATGACCACGGGCGTCGCGTCTGTGACTTCCAGCTCCTCGGTCAGATGTGGGATAGCCGAATCCGCATCGACGGCGTTGCGCCCACCAGTTTTTGATCGCTCCAACAGCGCGGCGAGGTCGAAGTCGGCGCTGGTGTTGGCTACCGGACGATCCCATAGCGACGGATAGATCGCAAAGGTGCGGCCTTCGGTGATGTCGTAGATCGGCGCCCACCAGTTGGTCTGGGCGTAAAGATTTGAGCCCCAGGTATCGCGGTGGAAGGCGATGGTCGCGGTGGTGCGCGCACGCGGAACAACAGCCCCTCGGTCCTGATGCGGCTGGAACCTGAGATAGAGGCTGTCGCGGGCAAGCCCGTCCGCTTCCAAGCCGATTGCCTCGAACAGATCACGCCACAGGCGCTTGACCTCGGGCGAACGCGCGAAGTCGCGTTGGCGTTGCGCAAAGCTCTCAGTCTGCTCCTGATGCGACAGGTGCCGGTGGATCTCGACCGGCACGAAGGGCGCGAACGCGTCCTCCAGGAAAGCCTGGGTGAACGCTGCGAGCTCGCGCATCGGCTTCAGCTGGTCGAAGCGCAGCACATCGCCGGCATAGATCTTGTCATGAAAAACGCGCTGGTCGAGCGCCTGGGCGACATCGGTGT
>NZ_JBFUKO010000990.1:0-1259 GCF_056400805.1 Aminobacter sp. P4_H6_2 | reverse complement strand
CAATAGGCTCACAGCCATCAGATAGTTCGAATCCTGCCGGGCGCGCCAGATGCCGCCGGTTTCCCTCCATAGTACGCTTTAGCCACCCAGACCGCGCTCGTGAGAAGAGCAGGAGATAGTTTATGTGTGAAAAGCGTAGAAGCGGCGGGATTTGGCGGTGAAAAGTTCGAATCGTCACCGCCCTCACCACCACACTTGATATGCCCCACTGCGCGGCAACTCCCATGGTCGTCGCTTATATCCGCATGCTCCGGGCACGCCAACGCGCCACACCATCGGCTGCAAGTGCTTCGCCGAATATAAGATCGACTTTGTCGCTCAGCTGGTGCGCTGATGGCCAGCTTCGCTGCGACGGTCGGTCAGTGGGCCCAGAAAGTCGAAGGTGCGATTGAGGCGGTGTTCAAGGAAGCCGTGTCGCAACTGAACCAACTCGTACCTGTCGGCGACACGGGGTTTCTCCGTTCCTCGCTGATGGCTTCGACAACGGCTATGCCAACGCTGAACCGGGCCAATCCCGGAATGTCAGTGCCGGCCGATCTCGGCGATATGCTGCTGGTGATCAACAGCGCGGATCTCGGGGACACGATCTACCTCGGCTACACGGCGAACTATGCCGCTTACGTTCATTATGGGGCGCGCGGCAATGCTCCTCGACCATGGGTGACGATGGTGGCGCAGCGGTGGGTGTCAATCGTCGACGCAAAGGCGACAGAGGTGAAGCAGAGACTCGGGCTTTGATTGCCTACTGCTCCGCGTTCTTTCTCAGCTTTTCCTGGAAGCGCTCTTTCACATCTATCGAGCCGCGACAGACTTTGAGCATAGTGGGGTTGATGAAATTGAGCGCGTGAGCCGCGATTGCGTTTTCTTCCTCGGAGTTCTTCTTGCGCAGGTCGATTGCGAAACTGCCAGTTTGGTCAAAGCCACTGATAAGCTCAAACTCGACTATTTCGAGTTTTGCGTTCCATCCGGCATCTTGAAACCTGCCGATCAGCTTAAAGTTTGCGCCCGATGGCACTTTGAACTCCGCCTCTAGCACCCCGCCATTGGAGCCAGGGCAAAAGAGCGAAATCTGTCGGTATTTGTTGGGATCAAAATCATCTGCTGGGCGACCCGAAGCCGCCGCATCGAACCCTGCAAGTCCGATCAACGCAAGCGCGACACCGACAACAGTTCGCATCCCAGAACACCCCATTCCAACTCCATACGTCGCTAAGCTATCAAACCTTGGAAGACTGACAACGTGCAATCCATCGAAACAT
>NZ_JBFUKO010000989.1:0-1262 GCF_056400805.1 Aminobacter sp. P4_H6_2 | reverse complement strand
GTCGGTAAATGTGATCAATGGCATTCGTAAATCACGGAAAGCCCGAAATCACCAAGCAGGTGCTCAGTGCCCCAAGCGCCTCAAAGTCCAGGTACATTCCCCATTTGGGACCATCGGCCAAGGCGGGGGATGCTGCCAGTGCCACGAACGCGTCGCTAGCCGGCGAGGAGYCGGCACGACACAACTGTAAATGTAGCGCGCGCCGACCACCCAGCAGAGCATTTCGGGTGAACTGCTCCAGCGGCTCTCGCACGGCCAGATTGTGCTGTCACCGTCCGAACGTCATATTGGGACGTTCAGTCATGAAGATGGGACGCACAGTCATGATGTTCGCATCCTGGCGCTCCGCAAAAGTCTAGATAATGCAGTCGCACTATTTTTCGGGCAAGGAACTTGGGGGAGCGCCGGGCGACGCGTAGACCCGCACCGGCCCACAAGAACCGCAGCCAGCCTATTCAGGGCACCGCTCGTGCCGTCCGGCTCTACTTGCGGTTCAATTATGGCCGGCGCGATGTTGAAGAAATGCGGCCGCTGCCCCTTCCAGGTACCCGGCAGTGCGTATTTGCGAACAGGCGGCGCCCCAGGCACCTCGCAAATCTGCTATCAGGCAATATCTTTCTGATTCCAACGAAGGCCGCTTTGACCTCTGATCCCGCCCATATCCTGAAAGCCGTTTATGGCTACGACGCCTTTCGTGGGCCTCAGGCGGAGATCGTCGAGCATGTGACGGCCGGCAACAACGCCTTTGTCTTGATGCCGACGGGCGGCGGCAAATCGCTGTGTTACCAGATCCCGGCGATTGCGCGGCCCGGCATGGGCCTTATCGTCTCGCCGCTGATCGCCCTGATGGCCGATCAGGTCGCCGCCTTGCGTCAGGCCGGGGTCAATGCCGCTTCACTCAACTCCGACTTGCCAGGCGATGAGCGAAGCGCGTTGTGGCAAGACGTGTCGTCCGGCGCGCTGGACCTCCTCTATGTCGCTCCCGAAACGCTATTGAGGCCCGAAGTCCTGGAGCGGCTCGGCCAGGTGCCCTTGTCGCTGATCGCCATCGACGAAGCGCATTGCCTGTCGCAATGGGGACATGATTTCCGGCCCTCATATCGTCAGCTCGACGCGCTGGTCAGGCTATTCCCCGACACGCCGCGCATGGCGCTGACGGCGACCGCCGACGCGCCAACTCGGGCCGAGATCCTCGCGCATCTTCAGATCGCGGAGAGCGACGCCTTCATCGCCGGCTTCGACCGGCCGAACATCCGCTATGC
>NZ_JBFUKO010000988.1:0-1266 GCF_056400805.1 Aminobacter sp. P4_H6_2 | reverse complement strand
AAACTGAGAGGCATTCCGTCTGGCAGGAGCATGCCCCCGAACCGAAGATCCGCTTTGCGAAAAGTGGGCATCGTGTCCGGAAAAAGGTCGCGCTCCAGCATGAAGGTAGATAGCCGATTCCCAATTCTACTGGGCCTTCTACTGGAATGGAGCAGGCTCCAGGACGTTTGGTTCTAGGCGCCAAATGGGCTTGGCGAAGCCGGCGTTCAGCCGGCGTGGTTCGAGACGCCTCGGCGCTCCCAAGGGCAACGGTTCACTGGCTTTGACGCTRCTCGCCCTCGGACGTCAGCTCCAAAACCCAATCCGTAAATCCCCCCTGATTGAGTCTCATCGGCCGAAACTTTTGCCTCCCAGGCGCGAAGGGCGAGCCTTCGACGGGCAGCAGATCCCCGCTCGTCGGGTCGCGCCAGCGTGCGGTGATCAGAGGTCCGGAAAGCCTGGAAAGATCAAGGGTAACGTCCTTGCTCGTCGGCAGGTAGACAAGGGCAAAGGAACGATCGCTCGCAGTCGCGGCGACCACATGCGCTTTATCTCCGCCCTTCCCGCCAACAAGAAATGTACCGTCGGCGTCGGGCTTCAGGAGCCACCATTTCACAGACAAAATGACATCGCGAAGCAGGGACATGCTGCGCGCGCCGGGGCTATCCAGGGCCTCTTTCCAACTCATCGGTGCGGGAAAGAGGCCGGGTCCGTCAAAATGCCATATCGGATTGTTGCCAAACACATGGCCTGAGGCGCCGGAAAGTATGGCCTGGTAGGCCTGCATGCGCACTCGCTGCCCATCCGCTTCGTATTCGTTCTCATAGGCGGTTTCCATCAGGAAGAATGGCATGTCGCCACCGCGCGCATATTGGCCAATCGCTGCCTTGTCGACCGGCCCGTAGGTAAAGACGTTGTTTACGTTCAGCCAAGGTTCGCCGGGCCAATAATCCAATGCCGCCGTTTCGGATGAATTGTGGGCCGTCTGAAGCGCATCGGGATCGGCCTCCCGGATTCCGTTGGCGATCGCGCGAACCAGATCCTTGTCTGGCGCGCTGTAGTCGCCGCCCTGCACCCACATGATATTTTTCAAATTTGCGTAGCGCCGGCCAACGAAGCGGCCGTAGTCCGCAAGCTTCTGCGTACCGTTTTGTGTCATCTCCTGATACCAGCCGTCGATGCCGCCACCAGCCCCCAGATATGAGGGCACGAGCAGCACCAAAAAACCCAGGTCGCAGGCACGCTGCAAAACCCAATCGGCATGCTGGAAATAGGCCTCATTGGGTG
>NZ_JBFUKO010000987.1:0-1275 GCF_056400805.1 Aminobacter sp. P4_H6_2 | reverse complement strand
CGCGGCTATGAAGCGTTCATGGCCGGCAAGATCGATCGCACCGAGTTCGGCAAGCGGGTGGCTATGGAATGGGCTAGTTTCCCCGTTCTTGCAGCCTGCAAGGGCGCTCATCGCCAACTCAAGCGCGGCGATAGCTACTACCTGGGCGACGGCATCAACAAGGTCGGCACTACGCCTGCAAGGGTCGAGGCGATGCTCAACCGGGTGAAGGCGGCAGGAAATGGAGCGCAGGCCACCACCCCAGCCGAGCCGGTCATCATTGAAAAGCCCGTCGTGGCCGATCCGGGCGAGCTCGAAACACCGACGACCAAGAGCAAAACCTTCTGGACCTGGCTGCTGACTGCCATCGGTGCGCCGCTGGCAGCTTTCGGTAATCTCGACTGGCGCGTGCAGCTCGCTATCGTCGCCGTCATCGTCGCCTTTGCCATCTACGGCATCAAGCGCAGGAACGATCTGTTCAAGGCGGTGAAGGGGCTGAAGGCGGAGTTCGGGGAATGAGGGCGGCTCTGATCGCCGCCGCCGCCGCCATCGTCTTGGGCGGCCTCATCTGGAGCCACACGGCGGCCTATCGCTATGGCMGCTCAGTCGAACAAGCGCGCTTTGCCGCACAGATCACCAAGGAGAATGACGATGCGGGCAACGCAGCTGAGAAATGGCGCGCTGAGCTTCGCCGCTGCGCTGCTGGCGGTGGGCTGTTCGACTTYGAAACCGGCACCTGCCAGCACTAACGGGCTGCGCGCTGTGATCAGTACCTCGCTGATCGGCGCACAGGGCAAGACGCCAGCCGACCAGGCGGGCATCAACGAGACGGCGGCGGGTCTTTGCGCCGGCGGCGTGTGGACCAAGAGCGAATGCGCTCGCCATGGGAAGGAAAGCCGCAAGTGAGCGAGCGCAGCATAGACATGATGTTGGGGCGAATGGAAGGTCAGCTTGAGGCGATCCTTGATCGCATGGACCGTGCCGACGAAAGCCGGGCGGGTGTTCATCGCCGGCTTGACGAGTTCGGCCACCGGCTCACAAGGGTTGAGGCTGACGTGATCGCGGTGAAGCACAGCCAGACCAGCATGCAGGCCGTGACCGACGACGTGGTTAACCTGCGAACGCAGGCACAGGGTGCCGGCACCGCTGGGCGTTACCTTCTCAAGATCGGCTTAGGTGTCGTTGGGAGCGCCGGATGGCTGCTTGGCGTCTATACTTGGCTCACAGGTCGGTCGCCGCCTTGATCGAGCGAGGAAGTTGGCCGCGAGCGCGACCCGGCTAAAGTGCTTCAGCTTG
>NZ_JBFUKO010000986.1:0-1296 GCF_056400805.1 Aminobacter sp. P4_H6_2 | reverse complement strand
GCCAAGGCGGGCATTCCGATCGAGGTCAAGCGCGAGCCTTCGGACGGCTATTGGGAAACCATCGTTGGCCAGACGCCGTTCCATGTCTCGGCACGTTCCGACCGGCCGACGGCCGACGCGATCTTCTCGGTCGCCTTCCTCAGCACGTCTGGCAACAACGAGTGCAAGTGGGTGAACAAGGACTTCGACGCTGCCGTCATCGCGGCACGCGCCGAACCGGACCTTGAAAAGCGCAAGGCCTTCTACGCCACCGCGCAGAAGATCTGCCGCGAAGACGGCGGAACCATCATTCCGTTCTTCTCCAGCACGGTTGAAGGCACGACCAGCGATCTCGACGGTTTTGTGCCCTCGGCACTGCAGATGGCCGGTTACCGCGCCATCGAGCAGGTCTGGTTCGCCTGATACCAAGGACTGGACGGCATGACTCTATTCGCCAATTCCCCGGTGAAATCGTTCGTAGTAGCCAGGGTTGCGTCTGGACTCGTGTCGATCTTCTTCATCTCGTTCCTGGTTTTTGTGGGAACGTCGATGTTGCCGGGCGACGCAGCCAATGCGTTGCTCGGCCAGAACGCGACGCCTGAAACGGTCTTGGCCCTGCGCAAGTCGCTGGGCCTCGACCAACCCTTGCYGGTGAGGTACCTGCACTGGCTGACCAATGCGCTGCAGGGCGATTTCGGCAGCTCGCTCTCCAATGCCCAACCTGTCATCAACCTGCTGGTGCCGCGCCTTATCAATTCGCTGATCCTGGCCTGCTCGGCCGCAGTGATCGTGCTGCCCTTGGCCATTGCGGCGGGACTGCTTTCGGCGATCAATCGAGGCAAGGCGATCGACACCGCGACCGGCTCGATCTCGGCGATATTCCTGTCGATGCCGTCGTTTTTGATCGGCTATCTCCTGGTCTTCATATTTGCCGTGAAGCTCGGACTGTTCCCCCCGCTGTCGATGGTCCGCTCCAGCGCCAGCCTATCGACTTGGATTTCGGCTCTGACGCTACCTGTCCTGACATTGGTGCTTGTAGCGCAAGCTCATGTGATGAAGCTCACCCGCGCCGCCGTGCTTGGGGTGATGAGCTCGGATTACATCCTGATGGCCGAGACAAAGGGCATTCCGCGCAACAAGATCATCCTCAAGCACGCGCTTCCCAATGCGCTTTCGCCGATCGTGTCGATCTGCATGATCACCATGGCCTATCTGATCGTCGACGTCGTCGTGATCGAAGCGGTGTTCAACTACCCGGGCATGGGCAAGCTGATGGTGGACGCGGTCGCCTATCGCGACATTCCGATGGTGCTGGCC
>NZ_JBFUKO010000985.1:0-1299 GCF_056400805.1 Aminobacter sp. P4_H6_2 | reverse complement strand
CTTCCCGAACTACCTCCTGCAAGGGAGTGCTCTTTGACAATGGCCAGACCGGCAACGGGGCGTGGCGGTGAACAAGCTTGGCTCCTTCTCCCCGTTCACGGGGAGAAGGTGCCGGCAGGCGGATGAGGGGCGGTTCGAACTTGGCGAATTTGGCTCTGCCCCTCACCCGACCCTCCGGGCCACCCTCTCCCCGCAAAACGGGGCGAGGGGACCCCACGCCAGCTGGGCATGCCGAAGCTGCAGGGGCATCGCCGCCGAAAGATTGGCGTGTTAAGCACTGCAGCTGACGGCCAAGCTGGTCGGACGCCGCACGCAGCGAAATGGAGTTCGCCGATGGCAGGTCAAGGCTCGAAAGCTGCCCAGCCGAGCATGTCGACGTGGCGCTTCAAGGCTGGTGTTTTCTTGCTGGGCCTGGTGATTGCCGCCTGGCTGTTGGTACCGGTCGCGGCGTGGCTCGGCGCCTCGGCAGGAACCATCGCGACACTCACCGGACTGATCTTCATCTGGAACAAGGCGGTCATCCTGCTGATGATCGCGATCATGGGCAAGCCGGGCTTTCAGCAGCTCAAGAGCAAGGTGCTCGCTGCCTTTCGCTCTCCGCCTGAAAGCAGTATCAGCCCGGCGCGCTACAATATCGGGCTCGTCATGTTCTGCGTCCCCTTGGTCACCGCGGCGCTCGAGCCCTACATCGACGCGGCATTTCCCGAGCTTCGCCCGAACCTGTTTGAGCTGCAGATACTCGGCGACCTGGTGTTCCTGGCCAGCTTTCTGGTGCTGGGGGGCAATTTCTGGGCAAAGATCCGCGCCTTGTTCAGCCGAACGGCGCGTGTCATCGATTTCGGTGAAACGGCTGGGCACGCCGATTTGGCCGCGTGAGCCCACGAGGCAAACCGCCGTTAAGCTACCTTCACGAGCACGGCGCTGTTGAACTCGATGACCTTGTCGCCGGTGGAGTCAAAACCCTCGGAATGGATGGTCATGATGCGCCAGCCGGGGCGTGAGGCGAGCGGCCGGTGGTCGAGGCCGCGCCGGGTGAAGGTCACCGTCTCGCCGGCATAGACCGGCTTCAGCCATTTCAGGTTCTTGAAGCCGGGCGAGGGGCCGAATTCCGGTTTCGGGCCGGGGCCCTCCCAGGCGCGGCCGCGATGCGCAAGGTTGAGCTTCATCCAGGCCGCAGTGGTGTGCCAGCCCGAAGCACACAGGCTGCCGAAGACGCTGGCCTTGGCGGCCTCCTCGTCGACATGGAAGGGCTGCGGATCGTATTTGCGGGCGAATTCCTTGATCGCCTCGGCCTCGAAA
>NZ_JBFUKO010000984.1:0-1302 GCF_056400805.1 Aminobacter sp. P4_H6_2 | reverse complement strand
AGCTTCATCAGCTCGCGCTCAAGGCTACGGACACCTGCTTCACGCGTGTAGGTCTGGACGATGCCGCGGATCGCATCCTCGGAGACAGAGAACTCCTTTGGCTGCAAGGCATGATCCCTCATGACCTTGGTCATCAGATGCCGCTTGGCGATCTCGACCTTCTCGTCTTCGGTGTAGCCGGCGATACGGATGATCTCCATGCGGTCCATCAAGGGCGCGGGGATGTTCAGCGTATTCGCCGTCGTCACGAACATCACGCTCGAAAGGTCATATTCGACCTCCAGATAGTGGTCCATGAACGTTGCGTTCTGTTCCGGATCGAGCACCTCAAGCAGCGCCGACGAAGGATCGCCACGGAAGTCCTGGCCCATCTTGTCGATCTCGTCGAGGAGGAAGAGCGGGTTGGACTTCTTGGCCTTCTTCATCGACTGGATGACCTTGCCGGGCATCGAGCCGATATAGGTGCGGCGGTGACCGCGGATCTCGGCCTCGTCACGCACGCCGCCGAGCGCCATGCGCACGAACTCACGGCCGGTCGCCTTGGCGATCGACTTGCCGAGCGAGGTCTTGCCGACGCCGGGAGGGCCAACGAGGCACAGGATCGGCCCCTTCAGCTTCTTCTGACGGCTCTGCACGGCGAGATACTCAACGATACGGTCCTTGACCTTGTCGAGGCCGTAGTGGTCGGTGTCGAGCACCTGCTGGGCAAAGTTCAGGTCCTGCTTGACCTTGGAATTCTTGCCCCACGGGATCGACAGGATCCAGTCGAGATAGTTGCGCACGACGGTGGCTTCAGCCGACATCGGCGACATCGAGCGCAGCTTCTTCAACTCGGCGTCCGCCTTTTCGCGGGCCTCCTTGGAAAGCTTCGTCTTCTTGATGCGCGCCTCGAGTTCGGCGGACTCGTCGCGGCCATCCTCGCCTTCGCCGAGCTCCTTCTGAATCGCCTTCATCTGCTCGTTGAGGTAGTACTCGCGCTGGGTCTTCTCCATCTGCCGCTTGACGCGGCTGCGGATGCGCTTTTCCACCTGCAGGACGGAGATCTCGGCTTCCATGAAGCCCATCGCCTTCTCGAGCCGCTCCTTGACGGACAGCGTGCCGAGCATTTCCTGCTTCTCGGTGATCTTGATGGCGAGATGCGAGGCCACCGTATCGGCGAGCTTGGAATAGTCCTCGATCTGGCTGGCAGCACCAACCACTTCGGGCGAGATCTTCTTGTTCAGCTTGACGTAGTTTTCGAAGTCGGAAACCACCGAACGCGAAAGCGCCTCAACCTCGACCGCTTCCTCCTCCGGCTCGCTC
>NZ_JBFUKO010000983.1:0-1303 GCF_056400805.1 Aminobacter sp. P4_H6_2 | reverse complement strand
CCTTGTTGCCGCATGCTCAGAGGTCGTCGATGACCCGCTGCATATGGACAGTCAAACAGGCATCTGGAAAACGACGGTGAAGACACCATGGATCGATTTTCCTGACAGCTGGAATTGGGGCAGTTTCCCGACAAAGCTCCAGTACCGGATTCGTTCGATCCCGAACAAAATCTACCTGGCAAACAGATCAGTATCGTCGCTTTGGGAATACGGTGAYGGCCCTCCAGAATATCACGACGCTTTTGAGGAGCGTACCTTTCGTTATGCTTGGATCGGCCTTGAGGCTGTCCTGATAAATGACATCCTCGCCAAGGAATATGGCGTGCCCTTGCTAGACAGAGGCGACTGGGACCCGGAAGAGCGTTTCAGAAAGGAGATTGAGAAGATCAGCAAGCGACGCGACGAGGAAAAGGCAAACCCTTGGCCACAACCAGACTGGATGCTGCCACATGTGCCGCTTGAGGAACTGCAGGAAAGACATGCCAAGCTGACGGTCKCTCTGGAGGCAGCCGAGAAAAGGAGGAAAGACGCTCACCATACCTCTGCGGTCTCCTGATTCCTCGACCTTCTGAGGGCTTCAGCTTCGCTGATTTTCTGCCGAAGATAGGACATGATGGAAAATGCTCCTAGCGACAGACCGATTTTCGGATACCTGGAAATGGCGACGAAGGTCCGCGACTAGGTCGGTAGCGGTCGCGCTGATCGCTTCCCAACAAATGGCAGCTATACCGCCGTCGGTGCCTGAGAGCCGTCCGTCTGGAATCGGCCCCAACAATGCCCGTCAATAGATCTCCGCTTCGGGTCTACGATTGCCGAGCCGGGAATGATGTTAGCTGGTGGCTTCCTGCTTGTCCGGTCTTTGGCCGTGGGATGAGAAAGGTAGGCATCGGCTCACGCGCGCCAAGATGTAGGAGCGGTGCTGCGATACCCGTCGAACAACGGACCCCCATGTGAAGCCAGTTCCGTTTCCGCCAAGTCGATGACCAGGTCGGATACTCCCGATGCAAATAGGGCCCGGAACGCTGTATCAAACCTATTACTCAAGAGTTCGTCGGCCGCTGCCAGGAGGCGCGGCGTCCATTTGCCGGTTCCATTCCAGTGACCTCGACCGCGCAAGGCAAGCTCTGCCAGCTTCGGATAAAGCATAACGCCTATCGCCAGCACCTCGGCGCCAGTTCGGTCGCCACGCAGATCGTCAATCGCATCCGTGATCTCATATCGCAGGGCATTCAATTCGACTTGCCCTAACGTGGGTGGCCCAGCAAAGAGGCGAGCCGATACCGTCTCGCGCAACACCTCGGCG
>NZ_JBFUKO010000982.1:0-1306 GCF_056400805.1 Aminobacter sp. P4_H6_2 | reverse complement strand
GATCACAGAGGCTCAGGTCCTGAAACACCATCTCGATGTTGCGGTTGCGCGCGTCGGCCGGACCGGTGAAGCGAACTTCTTCGCCCTCAAGCGTGATCGTCCCGCCATCGGGAATGTAGGTTCCCGAGATGATCTTAGTCAGCGTCGACTTGCCGGCTGCGTTGTCGCCGACCAGGCCGAGGCATTCGCCCGGATAGATATCGAGGTCCACGCCGCGCAGCGCCTGGTGCGAACCAAATGCCTTGCGGATTCCCTTCAGGGATATGCGCGGGCTGGAACCAGCGCGGGAGGGCATAGCCCCCCCGACACCGGCGACAGCGGGAGGATGCTGTCCGTTAGTCGTCATCATTTGAAGATTGCCCGGTATGGCTCGACGTTGTCCTTGGTCACGATGGTCACCGGAACGGCGATCGTCTTTTCCACACTACCGCCATCGGTGACCTTCTTGAGAGCGTCGACGGCTGCGGCGCCCATGGCGGACGGATCCTGCTGGATGACGGCGGCAACGTAGCCCGCGTCAATACCGGCAATCGCCTGCGCCGTCAGATCCCAGCCGAACACTTTGACGCTGTCCTGCTTGGCCTGGCTTTCGACGGCGGCGATGGCGCCCATCAGCGCCGGTTCACCAGTCGCGTAGATGGCGGTCAGGTCTGGATTGCCGGTGATGAGATTTTCGGCAGCGGAAAGCGCGGTGTCCTGGACATTCTGGCCATCGACGACGCCGGCGGATGCCACGCCATCGACCTTGACGGTCTTTTCGAAGCCTTCCTGGCGGACGTTCTGGATGAACGAGTTCAAGGCGCCAACGACGCCGATCTTGGCTTTGCCATCGGCATTGGCCTTGATGTAGTCGAGGAAGAACTTGCCCATGTCGGCGCCGGCGGCTGCGTTGTCGACGCCGATTTGCGCCTTCTGCGGACCTTCGGGCAGGATCGCGTCGATGGCAACGACCGGGATGCCTGCTTCCGCAGCCTGGTTGACAGCGGGCATGATGCCGTTCACGTCGATGGCGACAACGGCAATACCGTCAACTTTCTGCTGAATATAGGTTTCGATGGCACTGTTTTGGGCAGCTGGGTCGTTGTTGGCGTTGAAGATCACCAGCTTCACGCCGGCGGCGTCGGCAGCCTTTTGGGCACCTTCATTGATCTGGTTGAAGAAAAGCGCCTGCTGATTGATCTGCACCAGGGCGAAGGTCTTTTCGGCAGCGGCCGCAGGGCTGAATGCAGAGATCGAGGTTAGCGCGGTGAAGCCGAGGGCGGCAACGAACGTTCTGCGTTTCAAAGTCCAGGTCATACTCTTATCC
>NZ_JBFUKO010000981.1:0-1311 GCF_056400805.1 Aminobacter sp. P4_H6_2 | reverse complement strand
AGCTGGATGTCCATGCTGCCGTAGGTGGTCAGCGTCTTGAGCTCGTGGCGAGCGTCCTCGACCGTGTCGAACTTCTCGAACAGCTTGCAGGGCACGTTGTTTTCGATCTGCGGGGGCTCGTCCTCGACTATGCGGATGCGGGCATGGCCTTCGTCGGTGAGCCGGGCGATAGTGAAGCTCGCCCGCTTGCGGCCGTAGAAGATGTAGTCGTAGGTCTCGACCGGCTGAACGCCAGGGCTCATTTCGGTCCGGAACTCGCCCGGCTTGGTTGTCAAAACCACATACATTGGCTTCACCTCATGCTGATTGCTGTTCGCGCGTCGAGGCTGCGCTCACGCGCCGTCGACCGCCTTGTTTCGGAATTGCCGCACCACGCCGGCGCGACGGGAAGTTCGGCCGCTAGGCCTGCTCCGTCACTTTTTCCTGTCGAAGCTCGATGTCGTTTTTGATCCACAGCTGGCAGACCAGACGGAAGCCCTCGTCGATCTTGTCGCCGAGCTGCTTCTTCTCCTTCCAGTTGGGCGGAGGCAGATGCTCTGCACCGGCAAGGATGCGGCTGGCGCAGGTACCGCATTTTCCCATGCCGCATTTGTATGCGAGGTGCGGATAGGGAAACTGCTTGATGCCGGCGCGGACGACGAGGTTGGTGTCCTCCTTGACCTCGCCGCTAAAGGCCTCGCCCTTGCTGTGAATGACGACTCTCGGCATGTGCTTGACTCAGACGCCGCCGATACCGGCAAGTTCCGGCTCCATCGGCGCGACCCGCCCAAGCTTCACATCACCGGCGACATAGTCGTTGTAGAGGGCTGTGGTGTATAGCAGCCGCATCTGGGCACCTACCTCGCAGATCTTTAGGCAGCGCTGCTGCATCTCGACGGTACGGGCATGCTCCAGAACGATCTGGTATCCGCGCTCGCCATGAATCTCGTCGGAGACGATGTGCAAGTCGAAGAACTCGACCTCCTCGTCGGTGAAGCCGTAGCTCTCGCGAAGGGTCGGCGTCTGCTTGCGATAGATCGACGGCACTTGGGATTCGAGTCCGACGACAAGGCCCGCCACGGCAACGATTGGGTCCTCGCGCATCGCTACCGAGTAGCACCAACTCTGCAGGCCACGCGTCGTCGGCGACATGTTCTCCGGGTCAGTCATGCGTTCGCGGCTAGTGCCGCAAGCCTCGCCGAAGCGGATCAACAGGTCGGTGTGACGGTCGCCACCGATCTCTTCCTCATACATGTTGGCCAGAAGGAAATCCTTCGCCTCGACATACTGCTCCGGCATGCGGGCATAGATGTAGCCGAGGTAGTCCGCGAA
>NZ_JBFUKO010000980.1:0-1318 GCF_056400805.1 Aminobacter sp. P4_H6_2 | reverse complement strand
GGGCATCGAGTCCGCGCCCTGACCCAGGAGTTGATATGGCTTTCCCCATCCGCCCGGCGCCGATCTCCGTTGCCGAAAGACAGCGGCGGCTGCAAAAGTTGCGCGAGAGCATGGAGGCGGCCGGTCTCGCCGCCGTGCTGCTCGGCCCGACCGAGAGCCTGCGCTACTTTACTGGCCTTGTCTGGCACCAAAGCGAACGGCTGTTGGGAGCGCTGGTGACGCCCGCCGGGCTCACCTACATCGTTCCGGCTTTCGAGCGCAGCCGAGTGGAGACGCTGCCGCATCTGGCCGGGGACATCGCAACCTGGGAGGAAGAAGAGAGCCCCGCCGCGCTGGTGCGGGCCCTTGTCGGTTCCACCGGCCGCGTCGGACTGGACGATGCGCTGCCGCTGTTCATCTACCATGCGCTGGTGGAGAGCCTGGGGAGCGAACGGCTTGCCAACGGCACGCGCCTCATTCGCGACCTGCGGCGCTGCAAGTCAGCCGCGGAGATCGCGCTGATCCAATATGCGATGGGCCTGACACTCCAGGTGCACAAACGCGCCCATGCGATCCTGACGCCGGGTGTCCGCGCATCGGAGGTGGTGCGCTATATCGACGAACAGCACCGGGCGCTGGGAGCGTCGGGCGGCTCGACTTTCTGCATCGTATCGTTTGGGGAGGCGACGTCCCTGCCGCATGGCGCCGACGACGATCAGGTGCTGGAGGCAGGCCAACCAATCCTGGTCGATACCGGCGCGCGGATCGAGGGTTACCATTCCGATCTGACACGTTCCTACATGCTCGACGAGCCGGACGCCGATTACACGCGGATCTGGCGGATCGAGCGGGAGGCGCAGCAGGCGGTTTTCGACAGCGCGCACCTCGATACCCCTTGCCACAGTCTCGACGAAGCAGCGCGCGCCGTGCTCATGCACCATGGCCTGGGCCCGCATTACCGGTTGCCTGGCCTCCCGCACAGGGCCGGACACGGCCTCGGGCTGGAGATACACGAAGAGCCTTACATCGTGCGCGGCAATGAAATGCCGCTTCGCCCGGGCATGTGCTTCTCAAACGAACCGATGATCGTTGTTCCCGGGCGCTTCGGAATTCGGCTGGAAGACCACATCTTCATGACCGAGGAAGGGCCGCGCTGGTTCACGCACCCCGCGAAGGGTCCGACAGAGCCTTTTGAATAATCTAATCTCTGGAGGGGGCTAAAGAGCCGATGCGCTTGTGACTAAAAGAATATCTTAAGCATTGAATCTGTTGTCACTTTAGTTCTTCTCAGACGCGCTTTATTATGGTGATGCAACAATGCGCATCCGCAATGCTAAGG
>NZ_JBFUKO010000979.1:0-1331 GCF_056400805.1 Aminobacter sp. P4_H6_2 | reverse complement strand
CCTCGATGCCGATCAGGCAGGGTGGCAACTTGGTGAAGAACGGCAAAACCTGCGATCGCCGTAGTGCCTTGCGCACGACAACGTCTCCAGACGCGTCAACGGCATGAACTTGAAAAACACGCTTGGCCAAATCGAGGCCCACGGTGGTAATCTGCATGGCGGATGGCTCCTTTGCTTGGGTTGCCAGACAGCAAACCCATTTTGGCACTCAGATGCCGGGAGCGGGAGCCATCCACCTCATCCGCTTCGAGGTCGCGTGCCGTCGGTCAGCTTTCGAAGCTATCAACAAGCAGCCGTCCCGTTGGAGACCCTCTCGCCGCCGATGTGCCACCCCGCACGCGAAGCTGACTTCGAAGATCATGTGCTTGCGCCTGGATTTGGCCAACCGTGACTGCATTCAGCAATTGCGACACAACCGCGAAGAACGCTCATCCGCCTCTTGCGAAAACTGTGGGTCAACGTTCATGCTTATTTCAGCCACCAATTTGCGGCGGAGAGCCGTGGCATAGTCGCCAGGACCTTTGAGGGCAACCACGAAGGCTTGGGGACCGCCAATGACGGAGTCGGCAAAATACGAGGCCAACCTTTGGTCGGGGTTCTCACCTTCCGTCGGAATGGCGATCGCATTGATCGTGTACCCTTTAGCAATCGCGTTCAACCTGCTTGGGTGAACAGGAAGGCCGTCATTGTTTTCGCCATTGCTCGAGATGTCGATTACTTTCTTAGCCGCTGTTCCCGGAAACTGGTCAAGGAGCAGACTTCCCACGTCGATGGCTGAGGAAACGGACGTTTTACCTCGCCCCCTGCGACTAAAGCCGGTATCGCCTTCCTCGCTGATCACCAGTGCAGCAGCCTCGGCATCTTTCAATGAGCAGATCCTTGTCCACGGCAGCACAATGCGTGTGCGCCCGGCACTCGACCATTCAAAGTAGGTTACACTAATGCAGCCGAGATAATTGCGGGCAATGGCGGCGACAATCTCGGGCGACGTCAGCGCTGCGGCATGTCCCTTGCGTTGGAGATCGGCTATATCCGGATCGATCGAGGACGAAAAGTCGACTGCGAACACGACAGCCACATCGACGTTAGCAGCATGCGCCTGCAGGCCCCAGAACATTGACGCCGCAAGTGTGGCGGCCAGTCTCAATGGGCCCTTGGGCCACCCGGTTACCGTCAGGGACGGCACCTGCACGGGATCGAGGCGCGCCCAAAGCTTGCGACCGACGTCTTGGCGCGCTTTTCCAAACATGGCACTTTCCTTTTCCGCGTCTGGCTGGGTTGAAAGCGATCGATTTCAATATTCGGAAATCTGGCGAGGAACCTTGGCCGCC
>NZ_JBFUKO010000978.1:0-1332 GCF_056400805.1 Aminobacter sp. P4_H6_2 | reverse complement strand
GCGCGTAGGCTGATCCGTCCTTGGTCATGAATACCTCCCTAGCGGTCGAGCCGCAAAAGCGCCGTCTTGGCGCGTGAGCAGCAGATCATCATTGTGTTCCCGGCGGCGCGTTCGCCGTCGCTGAGAACCTTGTCGCGATGGTCCGGCACACCCTCCAGAACRCGTGTTTCGCAGGTGCCGCAGACCCCGTTGCGGCAGGACGAGGGCGCGTGGACCCCCGCCTGTTCCAGCGCACCGAGAATTGTCTGGTCGGCCCCGACACTGACCGAGGCGCCCGACTTGTTCAGGACGACCGTGAAGCCGCCATCGTCCGCCGCCGGCACCGTCGGGGTGAAAGACTCGTAGTGCACCGTCGAGGGATCGCGGGATTGGTTTGCGGCCAAAAACGCATCCAGCATCGGCTGTGGCCCGCAGCAGTAGAAATGAGTGTCCGGGCCGGCCTGGCTGACGATCCCTGCTATGTCGAGCAGGCGATCATTTTCGCTGTCGATATGCAGGTGGATGTTTCCGCCGAGTGCTGTCAGCTCGTCGAGAAGGGCGCAGTCGCCGCGCGTGCGCACCGCATAATGCAGATGCCAGTCGGCCCCCGTCCCTTGCAGCTGCCGGGCCATGGCCAGCAATGGCGTGATGCCGATGCCACCGGCGATCAGGATCGATGGGCCAGCCGTCTCGGCCAGTTGAAAGCTCGTCCGTGGCGGGGAAATTTTGATGCGGTCGCCCGGCCGGGCGCTGACATGAAGCCAGCGCGAACCGCCGCGGGTAGCGCGGTCGAGCGCCACGGCGATGCGGTAATCGGCCCCGTCGCTAGGGCCGATCAGCGAGTACTGTCGTACAAGCCCATCGGGCAGATGGATATCGATGTGGGCGCCGGGCTCGAACGACGGCAGAGGCCCGCCATCGGCGGGCCGCAGATCGTAGGAAAGGACCGAGGGCGTTTCGTAGGACATCCGGCGGACAATTACCTGGATTGTCGCGCCGGCGTTGTCTTGGTGACCGTCGTTCATTGTTGCGGCCATCCCCAAGCCGTTTCGGTTAAAGGCGTGGCCGCGCGTCCGCGGAACAGGCCTAGGCGTGCGGTTCGCCGAGTGGGTTTGCCGGCGGTACGACCGGCGAGGGCACGAAAGGATGGATCAGCGCCCAGGGGCTCGGCATCTCGCTAACCGAGACGGCGATCAGGGCAGGGCCCTTGCTGTCTTTTGCCCGCACAAGCGAGTCGTGAAGTCCCTGCGGCGAGTCCACCTTTTCAAAGGGCAGGCCGAAGGCGCTCGCCAGATGCGCAAAATCCGGGTTGGCAAGCTGGACCGCGAAGGTCTCGCCGAAGGTGCGCTGCTG
>NZ_JBFUKO010000977.1:0-1334 GCF_056400805.1 Aminobacter sp. P4_H6_2 | reverse complement strand
GCGTGGCCCCGCGACAAGCGCAATCCGTTCTTCGATCTGGCCGAGAATGCCATGCAGGCTGCGATCAATGGATCGATACCGGTCGAAGAGGCCAGAGAAGCCTTTCAGTCCTTTTGCAGAGAGCAAGGGATATTGGATCAAAATCCGTTGAAAGACTGAGCCGCGGACGGTCGCTACCCTTGAAGCAAGAACCCGGCGTCGCCATTTCTCAGTCAGCTTGTCGCGACCTAGCGCGGCGATTCCCGCGCTTGCTCACAAAACGGTCCAAGACCATGGAGGAAGTGTTGATACCCCAAGTCTTTTCCCGCTCGATATTCGTGAAAGATAGTGATGAAGGCGTCATCGAAATTGCGAACGTTGCCGATGCGACCGACTTTCTTTCCACATGGCCGGAAAGTAGGCGCGGTCCAATCTATAAGACGGYCTTGCGTGCGTGCCATGCCGCGCGAGATGGGCAACTGACTGTTGATGGTGCGCGCAACGCGTTCGCTGGATTCGCGCGATCGGTCGGAATAAGAGAGCCCGACGCGGCTTCGATCGATCCGTGGAAGGTCAAGCCAAAGACTGGCCGGATGCCTCTCTGAAGGGTAGCTCACGCTGCCACTCCCTGCCGCATCATCTTGAACCGCTGGCAGGCCTCGCCGGCTATGGCGATGCCGACTGCCTGGCGCTGCAAAATTGGGTTTTTACAGAGCGCGCTGTTGAAGGTTTTAGCCTGAGGAGCGCCCCCGATATACCGTGCCTTCGGCCTGACCGTCCGGACCCCGCGCGACGGTAATGCGGTCGAGTTGCGGGAGGTGATGCTCCATCCGTTCCCAAATCCAGCGCGCTACATTCTCCAGCGATGGCACGCCAAGACCGTCGATCTCATTGAGATATTTATGATCAAGTAGTTTTCGGATAGCCTCGATCCGCTCTTCCACTTCGTAGAGATTGGCCGGCCAACCAAAAACGGGGTCGGGAGCACCTATCAAGTGAACACTAACTCTAAACGAATGACCATGGAGCCCGGAAAAGGGCGCCAATTGGTGAGCTGCCTCAAAAGTGAACTCCTTGAACGTCTCAATCATTGGCAAGCTGGGACCTATCTGAGTTGTAAAAGTTCGTGGCAATCTGCCATCAGACACCCACGCGGTCAAACGAGTTGCCGCGAATGCCACTGCTTCTTAACTTTAGTGCTCACGGCATTTGGAAAATTGTTGCGATGGGCCGTCAATTCGGTCTTCATCAGCAGCGGCACCAAGCGGTGCAGAACGACAGTTTCAGGGGAGAGCTCGCAATGTATCACGTTTCGTCTTCGTTCGTCCGGACCGTGGCGCTGGCATCGTCAATTG
>NZ_JBFUKO010000976.1:0-1334 GCF_056400805.1 Aminobacter sp. P4_H6_2 | reverse complement strand
CAGCTCTAGAGCCAATCTTTATGCTGCTGCTTACGAGGCAGGCATCGGCGGTCAAAACCTCGATCCGAATGGCCAGCGCGCCAAGGGAGACTTTTTCAACGCTGACATCAGGGAATTCGGCTATCTGCCGAATAGGCTTGTGCCGCAACAGTCACCCTTTGAGCTGAAACGTGGCTCGGTGATACCGGCCACGTTGATCACTGGCATCAATTCTGACCTGCCTGGCCGCATCACCGCGCAGGTCAGCCAGAACGTTTATGACAGCGCCACCGGCCACCGTCTGCTCGTTCCGCAGGGTACAAAGCTCTTTGGCCGTTATGACAGCCAAGTTTCATTCGGCCAGTCACGCGTGCTCGTTGTCTGGACCGATATCATCTTTCCAAACGGCTCGACGCTGCAGATCGGCGGCATGGCCGGAACGGACGCTCGTGGCAATGGTGGTTTCACAGACAAGATAGACAACCACCACTTCAAGACATTCGGCTCGGCGATCCTGCTCGCGATCATCGGCACCGGCGTCGATATGGCCGTGCCACAATCGTCGACGCTCGCCACCCAGGACAGTGCATCCGATGCGGTTCGCCGAAATTTGGCGGACACCTTCGGGCGCGTCGCAGAGCGTACCATTAGCAAGAACCTCGACGTACAACCGACCCTCGAAATCCGGCTGGGCTACAAATTCAACGTGCTCGTCGACCAGGACATTGTCTTTCCAGGTGATTATCGCGGTTGAGGCCGTGGAGAGCGAACTGTCGGCAAAGTGACGTCGACCGTCCTAGTGGATCATTGTTCCGTTCAGACTGTTACTACATATAATACGGTATTTCGCTTCGTCACTGAGCGGCTCTCCAAGAGCTCTATTCTATACCCACAATGTCAATCGTTAAATCATGCGATTGCGTGACATTTCCACTCCGGTACCTCGTCGTTGTTAAGTTCGTCACTTCTTCGGTGGCGGAACAATCTCTGACCCGGAGAAATACATTTGGACGGACAGATCACGACACTAATAGATGCGGTCGACACATCGAACGATCAGCGATCGATCCGCAGCGCGTTGAAGTCATTCTCGTTTGCTTGCGGCTTCGAACGTTTCGCCTACTTTGAGATAACGGCGAAGGAGACTTCCACGATCAATAGTTATCCGCTCGAGTGGCAGCATGCCTATCTGCAAAGCCAATTCGTGCGTATCGATCCGGTCGTTACGATGGCAAAGCGCCTCATGCAAATGTTCACGTGGTCGGCCCAGGACTGGCCGAGTCGTTATCTCACGACTGAGGAAAAGCGGTTTCGGGCCATTGCCAAGCAGTACGGCCTCTGTTCCGGCCTGTCGA
>NZ_JBFUKO010000975.1:0-1337 GCF_056400805.1 Aminobacter sp. P4_H6_2 | reverse complement strand
GCCTCGGGAGGGATTACTTCGGGCGTACGCGCCATGGTGCAATTTTTTCTTTCAGTGGTCCAAAAATTCATTTCAGTATCAGTAAGGAAAGGAAACAACTCAATGCGCGCAACATGGCGGTGGTTCGGTCCACAGGATCCAATGACGATCGACTGGATACGCCAGTCGGGTGCGACCAGCATCGAAGCCAGCCTGTCCCAACTGCCCCCTGGATGCCTGTGGGAGGCAGATGCTATCGACGAGTTGAAGAAACTTGTCCAGACGGCTCCCGCCGGGCACACACCGCTCGAATGGGATACGCTCGGCGGCATCGCCATTCACGACGACATCAAGCTGGGCCGCCAGGGTACTGCGAGGCTGACCGCCAATTTTCAGGAGACAGTACGGCGGCTGGCGCAAGCGGGCGTACGCCGTATCAACTTCACCGTGATGCCACTGCTCGATTGGGTTCGGACCGGGCTGGACACAAGGCTTGAAAGCGGAGCCGAGGCGTTGGGCTTCGATGCGGTCGATTTTGCGGTTTTCGACATCCATCTGCTTAAGCGGCCCGGCGCTGAAGAGGAGATCGATCCGGAAATCGCCGCGGCGGCCCGCCGGCGCCATCTCGAAACACCAGCGCAGCGGTGGCAGAAATTGTTGTCCATGCTTACGCGCGGCCTGCCAGGCGGTCCCGGACAATATCGCAGCGGCGAATTCCATTCATTGCTCGGTGCGTATCAGAAAATGGGAACGGAAGCCTATCGGCAAAACCTGATCGATTTTCTCGGTGAGGTGGCGCGCACCTGCGAGGCGGAGGGAGCGGTGTTCGCCATCCATCCCGACGATCCTCCGATCCCATTGTGCGGACTGCCACGCATCGCCAGCACCCTGGAGGATTTCGCGAAAATCTTTGAAGGCGTATCTTCTCCGCGCGCAGGCATGATCTTCTGCTCAGGATCGCTCGCAAGCAGGCGCGACAATGCGCTGACGGATTTCATCGACAGGTTCGGTCCGCGCATCTTTTATGCCCATCCCCGGCGCATACGCTTCCGAGACGAATTCGGAAGCTTCACCGAGGCTGAGCATCTGGGCGGCATAGGAGCATTCGATCTCCACGATGTTCTCGCGCTTCTGATGGCGGAGGAGGCACGCAGGCGCAGGCAGGGCATTGCCGACTGGGAGATCCCCTACCGCGCAGACCACGCCTRTCGAATCCTCTACGATCAGGAAAGAGCGGATTTCGTACCGGGATACACGCCTATCGGACTTGTCAAGGCAATGGCAGAATTGCGCGGGATGATCCACTCGATCGAAAAGAGCCAATGAAAAACTTCACCAGCTCTCTGGAACGTGGAAGC
>NZ_JBFUKO010000974.1:0-1338 GCF_056400805.1 Aminobacter sp. P4_H6_2 | reverse complement strand
AGGCCCGGTACTGCGGGCCGAAAATTTCCTCCATCATACGCTCTTCCTTGTCCACTCGAAGGAAAAAAAGGATTGCGAAGCCAACCAGCCCAGCCAACCCAACAATCCAGTTCGACAGCAAAAAGGCCTGGCCAAGGCCCATCAGCAGGAAGGAGGTGTACATGGGATGGCGAATGAAGGCGTATGGGCCACCCGAAACAAGCTCATGCTGCTGGCGAATCTCCAACGTGATCGACCAGTTCCGGCCGAGTTCCTTGTGAGATCGATGAAAAACCCACAGTGCTGCCGCAAACAGCACGATTCCAACAGCGACTGCCCATGCGCTTGCCGGATAGTCGGCCGCTTCGGGAATGCCTGTAGCGACATAAAACGCCGGAAAGATTGCGAGACCGAAGAGCGCGCACGCAAGCCCGGTGGCGTCGGAACGCGAACGGCGGTCGCTTACGACCCGGACCCGCTTGGCGCGACGCTCGAACGGGTAGCGGATAATGTACCACCCAACGATACCAAGAACCCACGCGGTCTGGCCTACTGACGCTATCGAAATGCTCAATCTACGTTCCTAAGGCCTTTGACAGGGCTCGCAAGCAACCCTGCAGCTAACCGACTTTTCCGAACTCAGCCAGCCGATGTGACAGAGGGAGTTTTAACTGCAATCCTTCGGCCAGAATTCATCTCGCGAAGCTTGGTTACGAACTGCTGCGGCCGATTTTGGATGGCGGGCGTCTTATAACCCATCGAACGTGCAATGTCGGCCACGAATGCGTTGCAGTTATAGACTGCCGCTTGCCAGACGGGCGAGCTTGCCTGCAGCTTGCGAATATTCGCAACGACTTGATCATACTCGGCTTCGCTCAGCATGACCCGCCAACTGGCCGACCGGTACTGTTCTTCCAGATCACCGTCGCTCCAGCCCGTCTCGGATTTGACAGGCACAAAATGTCCCAGGACATAAGGAAACTCGCTTGTCGAGGCCGGATGCAATCCCGCGACCTGCGGATTGATCATTTCCCCATCCTTGGTCGAGCGCCCAAAGACCACGTAAGTGTGGCCATAGCTCAGCGCGTAGCGCGAGCGAAACTCTATGAAATAGCCTTTGCTTTGAGACGCGTCCGCCGTATTGACCTCGCGCGCAGCTGCTGCAGGCGCCTCCACCGGCTGGCCGCCGCCATCGGAATTCGAAATGAAACGCGGTTGGGGACCGCTGTCCTGGCATGCCGCTGTCGCCAGCGCCATCAGGGCAACAACAAGCAAACGGCCGCTAGGTAGCGCCATTTCCACAACTCCGCTTTTGACTTGGAATGAGCCAAGACCACAAGGCAGGATACATCYATGACC
>NZ_JBFUKO010000973.1:0-1340 GCF_056400805.1 Aminobacter sp. P4_H6_2 | reverse complement strand
CCTCTGGAGCGATTTGCTGCCCGAGTTCATGTCGCCACGCGCAAAGCTGGTTATGGACGAGGCGCGGGATTTCGCAATGAAAGACGGGCTTTGCGTCCCTATTCACATCCCGTATCACGGACCGGTGGCGGTGAGTGCTGCCGGGGAGCGCATAGAATTGTCGCCATCCGAGCGGCCCCTTGTTGAAATCCTATGCTTGAAAGCTTTTCAGACAATTTGTCAGCTTGAAGGACGACTTGAACCCGAACGCGGCCCGACCTTGGGGCAACGAGAAGCCGAGGTTCTCCAGTGGAATGCCCAGGGCAAGACCGCTGTAGAAACAGCGATCATACTGAATGTGTCAACATTCACGGTTCAAGCCCATCTCCGCCATGTCCGTGAAAAGCTCGGCGCAAACAACGTCTCGCTAGCAGTGTCAAAAGCAATGGCTATGGGAGAAATACAGGCAGGAACTGACAAGATTTGGCGATAGCGACAGACGCACGGCCAGGAGGTTGCCATGAGGCCTTGCGCCGCAACTGTCCGGAAGGCCGCCCAATGGGTAGCTGAGAACCGCCCGACCATTCGAAGCTTGTGTTGTCCGTGAATGCTGAAAACGAACCGGCTGCGGCACTCTACCGTAGGTGTGGCTTTAGTCTGGCTGGGGCGACGTTTGGTCCCGAAAGGAGTATGGTGGGAGAGGTCTCGACCAGACTCGCCTAAGCGAGATTTTGTTCGGCCTCAGCACCACGCGAGTTGCTGGCAAACAATCGCTCCAAGGCAATGACCGCTTTGCGCCGGTGGGTTCAACCGGTCATCGCAACACCTTCCGTAGCCTATCGGCCGGCGTTTCGAAGTCCAGGGTTTTTCGGGGGCGCTGATTGAGACGCAGAGCGATGGCGTCGAGCTGGTCCTGCGAGACTTGGGAGAAGTTGGTTGCCCTGGGGAAGTACTGCCTGAGCAGGCCGTTGGTGTTTTCGTTGCTGCCGCGTTGCCAGGGACTGCGCGGATCGCAGAAGTAGACCTGTAGGTCGGTTGCAACGGTAAAGCTCCTGTGAAGAGCCATCTCCTTGCCCTGGTCCCAAGTCAACGAGCGTCGTAACTCTTCGGGCAATGTGCCCATCTTTTGGGCGAGAGCCGCCACGACGGTGGCCGAGTCCCTTCTGGTCAACTTCACAAGCATCGTGAACCGGCTGTGTCGCTCGACGAGGGTGGCGATGTTGGTGTCGTTCGCACCGGCGAGCAGATCACCCTCCCAATGGCCTGGTATGGCACGATCCTCCGCCTCGGCGGGGCGCTCGCGGATGGAGACCATATCGAGGATTTGTCCTTGCCCCGTTTGGCTCTGTGCGCCCTTGGCG
>NZ_JBFUKO010000972.1:0-1340 GCF_056400805.1 Aminobacter sp. P4_H6_2 | reverse complement strand
TCCCAGGTCGGATTGGCGATCGGGTTTGGCACTTTGACCGCGCCGGCGAGGCCCAGATAGAGCGGAATATAGAGCGCGCCGATGGTCAGCACGAGCAAGGTCACGACGTCGAAAATCTGGCCGGCGAGGCCCTGTTTCGGAGGTTTGTAAGCCATTGTCCGCTCCTTAGCCGCGACGCCGGCGCATCTCGTCGAGATGCTTGATGTCGAGGCCATAGATGAAGTGTTTGTCTTCGACGTAGTGGCGCAGCATGGCGACRATGGCCGCCGTGTTGAATGTCAGCACCAGGGCGCAGGCAATCGACAAGATGACGCGGATGGCCGGGATCGAGATGTAGGACCAGATGTTGAACAGCGCGAACAACATGGTGCACCAGAGCACCGCAACGAAAACCACAAGGCCCGCTCGATCGCGGGCATGCATCTTGTCGATGCGCTGCTCGAGAGTCGCGTCCCCGCGTTGCTGACTTAAAGTCGCTTCCATTTTTCCTCCTCCATCAGGCCGTTTTCGGCTTCGAATGGTTTGCCTATGCGGGAAATTAATTTCCCTTGAGGAATGTCCGGCAAAGTTAATTTCCTGTCAAGTGACGACCGCGCGCAACTGTCGCATCTCGACTTTCGACTGAGACGCAATGGCATTGAAATGATTGGATTTTGTCGCCCCTGACAGGCTGTCGGAAATTTTACGCGGCAGGTCGGAAATAGGCGAGAAACGTTGAATGACAGTGCCGCGCTTCGGCGGCGATGATCCAAGACGGTCCTACTGGCAGCGCATGGCGGGTGTTAGCCCGGACGGAAAGTCGTCCAACCCTAAGTTGTCGCGAGTGTTTTGATCAACGATGGCTATGGAGCTGCGACTACAATGCCTGCGGCGCCTCCAATTGTCGCTGCAGCATCCGATTGTCGCCGCGACGAGCCTGTCTCCAAGGCCCATCCGACTGTCAGAGAGGGTCTGGCCATCCGACAATCGCGTCTCGATTAGCTTCACAATCTCCGGGGAGCTAGCGAACTTATCGTGATGGAGCGTATCGCCTGTCCTTACTTTGGTTAGATCGACAACTGCGATGCTGCTTTCTGCAAGCTCAGTCTTGTAAGCGGCTGTTCTGGATCAATCGCTCTAAGGTTCGCGTCGTCGTCGGCCTAGAGCCGCTTGATTTGTTTGATCCTCTCATTCTCGTCGACAATCAGTTCGTAGCTTGCATGACCATAACCGTCAGCGCAGGTCACCAAGACGACCCGTTGAAACTGGTTGGAACGTCCTTTGACGATCCGCATGTCGCTGACCCGATCACAAGTGTAGCCGGCATWGCGGATGTACCGTGCAGTTTGTCGCTCCAGGAG
>NZ_JBFUKO010000971.1:0-1342 GCF_056400805.1 Aminobacter sp. P4_H6_2 | reverse complement strand
GAATAGGGTTGACCGGGACGGCATTATCACGATACATCGCGACCGGTCCGGAGTGTAGCGCAGCCCGGTAGCGCACTTGACTGKGGGATATAGTCTCTCAGCGCGCTTTCTTCAAAGTATTCAATGGCTTTTGATCTGTTCCCGCGTTGTTTGTGGGGCTTTTTGTGGGAGTTGCTGCTTCCAGCGCTGCACGCACGTCTTCCTTGACAGCATGAGCATACTTGGTCGTGGTGGCCACGTCGCGGTGGCCCAGCAGCTCCTGCACGACGCGCAGATTGCTCTTTCGCAGCACCCGGGTCGCCGCCGTGTGGCGCGTGTCATGGAAGCGGAAGTTGGTCACCCCAGCGTTCGGCACGGCTCGACGCATTGCGGTCTTCAATCCCGACTCGGTGAGCGGATAGCGCTGACCACGACAGATCACGTCGTCGCCGCGCCGCACTGTGCGCTTGGCCTGGTAGGTGAACACCTTTGTTTCGTGGTGGTTCTGCTGGCGCCACAAGAGATCGAAGATCGCTTGCGACATCGGGATCACTCGGGACTTCTTGCCCTTTCCGATCACAGTAAATTGACGTCCGAAGAAATCGACGCGCGGCCAGTGCAGCCCAAGGATCTCCATGCGCCGGCAACCGGACAGGAACGCGAATTCGATCGCGTCGTCGTATCCGCGCTCGAGCTGTTCCATGATCGCTGATTCTTCGGCGATGCTTGCCTCGCGCACGCGCTCCTGCGGCTCGGCCAGCAAGTGGTCTTTCCACTTCACTTTCGCTATGGGCACGCTCCATATCTCGCGGGCGCGGATCATGATTTCGCGTAGCGGCTGGGTCACTGTGCGGTTTACGGTGACCGGGCCGACGCGTGTCGGCAGCTTGCGCTTGGGGATGGTCTCGCCGCGCCGCTTGGCCACCATCATGGCAACTTTACTGTCGTCGATGTCGCGCAGCCTGGTGTTCTTGCCAAAGTGATCGACCAACCAAGCCATAGACCATTCGGTCGTTGCCCAGTTGGTGTGATGCTGGCCGACCTCTTCCCAGTAGCGGCTGGCGGCGATCTCGATCGTCATGTTGGGATCGGTGAAAGCCTTTTCGGTAGCGAGGATAGCCTTGGCTTCCTCGCGCTTGGCCTTTTCTACGGCCTCGGCTTCACGCTTAGTCGTTCTTTCCGTCGGGCCTGAAAATCGACGACCCTGTAGCTGGAAGTCGTAGGAGTACGTTCCGTCCTTGGTCTCTTTTCGAATGAAGACGGACATGCGGTCTTTTTCCTTCTGTCCTTCCAGGCATTCAAGTCAGCGAGATCATATCTTGGCGTCTCGCGCTTTCTGCCCCGGCCGACGTTGATGTAGGGG
>NZ_JBFUKO010000970.1:0-1343 GCF_056400805.1 Aminobacter sp. P4_H6_2 | reverse complement strand
GCTCTGGAGCGCTCGCCACAGCGTCGTTGCAACGTCGCTCGACACCCACAAATCGCTCGCCTGGCCGGACGACATCCGTGCCGCGCTCGAAAAACTTCTGGAGACATCAGATGCATGAAATCCTGCAGCCCGAGGGATGGGCGAAGCCGATCGGTTACTCCAACGGCGTCGCAGCCAGCGGTCRCACGGTCTTCGTCGGCGGCCAGATCGGCTGGAATGGCAATTGCGAATTCGAGACCGACGACTTCGTCGGCCAGGTGCGTCAGACGCTTGAAAACGTCGTCGCCGTGCTGCGCGCCGGCGGTGCCGAGCCGCACCACATCACCACGATGACCTGGTATTTCACCGACAAGAAGGAATACACCGAAAACCTGCGCGGCCTTGGACAGGCCTATCGCGACGTCATCGGCCGGCATTTCCCGGCCATGGCCGCCATGCAGGTCGTGGCGCTGGTCGAGGACCGCGCCAAGATCGAGATCCAGGCCACCGCCGTCATTCCCGAGTAAGGCCATATGAGCGCGACGCGGTTTTCCGAGAGCGTTACGGGCAGCTTGAGCGACGGCGTGCTTGTCGTCACCATCGACAATCCGCCGGTCAATGCGGTTTCGGCGCATGTCCGCCAGGGGCTGGTCAAGGCGCTCGACCACGCCGCCGCATCGAGCATAGTGGTCGGCATCGTCATCACAGGCGCTGGCCGAACCTTTGTCGGCGGCGCCGACATCAGGGAATTCGGCAAGCCCCCGGTCGAACCGTCGCTGCCCGAAGTCATCGAGCGCATCGAAGGCTTCGGCAAGCCGGTGGTCGCTGCGGTTAATGGCGCCGCGCTCGGCGGCGGCTGCGAAATCGCGCTCGCCTGCCATGGCCGCATCGCCGGCGACAAAGCGAGCTTCGGCATGCCCGAGGTCAAGCTTGGGATTGTGCCGGGSGCCGGCGGCACCCAGCGCCTGCCGCGCCTGATCGGCACCGTCGCCGCGATCGACCTGATCGGCAGCGGCCGTGCGGTCAAGGCGACCGAAGCGCTGACACTCGGTCTTGTCGATGGCGTTTCAAACGATCATCTCGACGCAGCGCTCAGCCTCGTCCACGATCTCGCCAGCGCGCCGCTGCGCCGCACCGGCCTGTTGGAAGTCCCAGCCACCGAACCGGCGGCCGTCGATGCCGCAGCGAAAAAGATCCTGTCCAAGGCACGCGGCCAGGCCGCGCCCGCCGAGGCCGTCCGCCTCGTCAAGGCAGCCGCACAGGTCGACCTCAGGCAAGGCCTCGCCGACGAGCGCGCGACCTTCGTTCGGCTGCGCGATTCCGCGGAATCCGCAGCGCTCCGCCATGTGTTCTTCGCCGAACGT
>NZ_JBFUKO010000969.1:0-1347 GCF_056400805.1 Aminobacter sp. P4_H6_2 | reverse complement strand
GAACCGTCATGACGACGGTCTCGCCCTTTTCGCGGGCGACGGCGGCGCGTTCGTTGTAGCCATCGATGCTGCGGACGCCGAGGCGCGCCATCTTGCGGTAGCGGTCCTCCATCTCGCGAACCGCCCATTTGAGCGCGGTCACCGCCTTCTTGGGGTCGGTGACGACGGGCGTCAAAAGATGCGGGATGCCGTCATAGATGGAGAGCTCGAGCATCTTGGGATCGACCATGATAAGACGGCACTCTTCAGGCTTCAGCCGGTAGAGCAGCGACAGGATCATGGTGTTGATGGCCACCGACTTGCCCGAGCCGGTGGTGCCGGCGACGAGCAGATGCGGCATCTTGGCAAGCTCGGCGATGACAGGCTCGCCGCCAATCGTCTTGCCGAGACATAGCGCCAGCTTGCAGCTGGTGTTTCGGAAGCCGTCCGACTCGATCAGCTCGCGGAAATAGACGGTCTCGCGCGTCTCGTTCGGCAGCTCGATGCCGATGACGTTGCGACCGGGCACGACAGCTACACGCGCTGAAATCGCCGACATGGAACGCGCGATGTCGTCGGCAAGGCCGATGACGCGCGAGGATTTGACACCCGGTGCCGGCTCGAATTCGTAGAGCGTGACGACAGGGCCGGGGCGGACATGGATGATTTCGCCGCGCACGCCGAAATCCTCGAGCACGCTTTCCAGCAGGTCGGCATTCTGCTCCAACCGCTCCTGCGACATGTAGAAGCCCTGGCCTTCCGGTGGCAGCTGCAGCAGCTCCTCGGAAGGAAGCTGATAGGCGTCGCCCGTGGTCGCCGGCACGATCCTGCCAATGGGTGGCAAAGCTGGCCGCGCGGCCGGTGCTGCGATCTCGACGCTTGGCTGCGCGGGCTCCGTGCTGGCGGCAATTGCTTCGGCAATCGCCGATGTTTCCGGCTTGGCCTCGTTCGAATTGGCCGGTGCCACGATCGGCATGGCGGTCTCAACGGCCGGGATGCATTCAATGACGCGAAACAGCGCGGTGATTTCCGTAGCCGAGACGTCTGGGCGCCTGGCGACAGCGGGAGCCGGTGCAACCGGCACTGGCACCGGTACTGGCGCCGGAGCGGGTGCTGGCCGCGAGGCGATATGTGCCGCGACCGGCGACGGCCCGTCCGAGGTGCTCGGCGCCATCAATTCGAAGAAGGCGTGATCGGAGAGGTAGGACCAGCGTGCTTTCTTGGGCTGCGGCACCGCCCCGCTGGTGGTGGAGGACCGTGGGTCTGTTGCCATTGCCGTCGGACGCGCCGCAGGCACGGTCGGCTGCGAAACGACACTGGCCTGCTGCGCCGGTAATTGTGCTGGCTTGGGCGCCGCCGCAGCGATTC
>NZ_JBFUKO010000968.1:0-1349 GCF_056400805.1 Aminobacter sp. P4_H6_2 | reverse complement strand
AGCCTGACCGGCCCGGCGAACCTTCTGCTCGAGCGCACTGTCGAGTTGGCGGCGCAGCGCGACATCGTATTGGTCGCGGCCGCCGGCAATGGCGGCCCGCGCGCGGCCCCGCTTTATCCCGGCGCCTATGAGGAAGTGATTGCGGTGACGGCGATCGACCGGCGCAAGAATGCCTACCGGCGCGCTGGCGCAGGCGACCATATCGACATCGCGGCACCAGGCGTCCAGGTCTGGACGGCGGCCTCGGTCAAGGGTGCCTCGTCCAAGACGGGCACGTCTTTCGCAGCCCCCTTCGTCACGGCTGCTGCGGCGATGATCAAGGCTGCCAATCCGCAACTCAAGGCCGACGAAGTCGAAGCGTTGTTGCGTCAAGGTGCCGAAGACCTGGGCAAGCCCGGCAAGGACCCGGTGTTCGGCTGGGGCCTGCTCAACGCACGGACGATCTGCCAGAGCTGACAGCAGCCTCACGAAAGTGCCACCGCGAAATCCGCGGTGGCTCTTTCGTTGCCTCTTCGTCAGGCGGCGGCGCGGGACGGAGTTTTCGCGCGCGGAGGCTGCTTTTGGCTGCGCCGCACGGCACTGGCCTGATTGAGGCGCATGCCGACCAGGATCATGCGCGAGGCGTCCTCGGCGGCGCGCACCAGCAGCTTCGATGCGGCATCAATGGCTTCGTCGAGGCTGCACGGACGCTTGAGGATCGAGGCAAAGGCGTCGATACCGTGCTCGAAATTGAGCGTCACACCTTTGCCGATGGTGCCGGCAAGCGCGATCACCGGCAGGCCTGCTGCCTTGGCCCTGTGACCGACCTCCGCCGGCACCTTGCCGAAAGGGGTCTGGCCATCGAGGCTGCCTTCGGCGGTGATGATGAGATTGGCGCGGGCGATCAGACTGTCGAGGTCGAGATAGTTCATCACGATTTCGTAGCGCGGGTGAAGTTTACCGGACAAAAGTCCAAGTACGGCGGCACCGAGCCCGCCCGACGCGCCAGCGCCTTCAGCCGCGCCAACGTCGATGCCGGTGGTGGCAAGGATATGCGCGGCGTAGTTGTCCATGGCCTGCGCCAGAAGCTCGACCTGCTCGGGCGTTGCCCCTTTTTGCGGACCGAAGACCCTTGCAACGCCACGCGGGCCCAGTAGCATGTTGTGCCAGTTGACAGCGGCATCGATGCGGACGCTTTCGAGGCGCGGGTCGCGGCCCGACATGTCGATGCTGGCGAGCCTTGCGAGTTCCGCGCCGCCTGCGGCGAGCAGCCGGCCTTCATTGTCGAGGAAGCGCACGCCAAGCGCTTCGGCCATGCCGGCGCCGCCGTCGTTGATGCCGCTGTCGCCGCAGCCGAGCAGAATACGCTC
>NZ_JBFUKO010000967.1:0-1352 GCF_056400805.1 Aminobacter sp. P4_H6_2 | reverse complement strand
GTGCACCCGGCGCCCCTTGGCACCCTCACCCGCCGCACCATAGGCAAAGAAGATCGGCATCAGGTGCTCGTCGGTCGGATGGTTATCTCCAGGGAACGGCGCCTTGGCCCGCCAATCTAGCACTGCTGCGGCATCGCCTGAGCCAAGCTTGTCGGCGAACCAGTCGGTGAATGCCTGAACCTTTCCGGCAAGCGCCGGATCGGGTTCCGCTCCATGCCGCAACCTGCTGAAATAAGCCCGCAGATTGTGCGTGATATGGCCTGAGCCGATCAACAGCACGCCGTCGTCGCGCAACGGCGCCAATGCCTTGCCGATGGCATAGTGCCATGCGGCGTCGCGATTGGGGTCGATCGACACCTGGACGATCGGAATGTCGGCATCGGGAAACGCCAGCTTCATCGGCGTCCAGCTGCCATGGTCGTAACCACGCTTTTCATAGGTATGCGGCTTGAGGCCAGCTGCATCCAGCATGCCGAAAACCTTGGCGGCGAGCGCAGGTTCTCCCGACGCCGGATAAACCATTTTGTACAATTCCGGAGCAAAGCCACCGAAATCATAGATCATGCCAGGCTTGGGATCAGTCACTACGGCAACGCCGTCGGTCTCGAAATGCGCAGATACGATGACGATGGCCTTGGGCTTCGGCATCAGCTGCGAGACAGTTTCGAGATAGTGGCGCGCCGGCGTCTCGGCCAAAACGATATCGGGGCCGCCATGCGAAATGAAAAGGGTGGGCAACGAGCTCATGTTCTTTCTCCTTGCCTGGAATATATGCTTTGTCGACCGCATAGAGCAGACCGCTGCTAAGCGACGAAGCGTTCACAATTTGAGGACGAGATCGGGACCTTTGTTCAATACTGCACACGGCGATGTCGGGCGTCGACGGCAGTGCGCGAGGATTTGCGACATTCGGCGCTCCGGCCCATGCATGCTACAGCTGGCACAGTGAAAAATACACCCTGTGGTAGAAAAATGACCGTGACAGCGCTGCAAATTAAGGAAACCTTAGCCAGCCTAAATTAGATATCAACACAAGCGAGGTGCGCAGAGGGGACCTGCGCCATTGCAAACTTTCTCTTTCACGCCGCTCGCACCCCCGACCGGTTGCCCGCCAGCTTCTCGCCGGCGCGCCGCCGGCCGTTTGGCCAACTGAAACGGGACAAAAATGCACTCCGCAGCCGCCCCGACAGACCGAGGCAACAATATTGCGAGCACTGTCGTGGCAACCATGGGCCAGATGGGCGTGATTGGGTTGCCTCGCAATTACGAGATCTTCTACGAGGCGCTCACCGGAACGAACCCGGCGCTCAGCCTCGAGGTCATAGCCCTCGGCAATCGCCCCTCTCAGGAGC
>NZ_JBFUKO010000966.1:0-1361 GCF_056400805.1 Aminobacter sp. P4_H6_2 | reverse complement strand
GCTGCAGGCCGAGGAGGAGGCACGCGCG
The DNA here is from genome assembly GCF_056400805.1 of Aminobacter sp. P4_H6_2. NCBI lineage: Bacteria > Pseudomonadati > Pseudomonadota > Alphaproteobacteria > Hyphomicrobiales > Phyllobacteriaceae > Aminobacter > Aminobacter sp. P4_H6_2. The sequence goes on along the minus strand of NZ_JBFUKO010000966.1, from coordinate 1,333 downwards.
GCGGAAGCTGCTGCAAGGAGCCAGGCTGAAGCCGACGCGCAGGCGGCCAGGGAAAAGGCCCTTCACGAGGCAGAGCAGGCACGGCAGGCGGCTGAGGAAAGGGCGCGGCTGGAGGCCGAGCAGAAGGCGAAGCTAGAGGCGGAAGCGGCAAAACCCGCGCCGGAGGTTCAACGGGCACCCTTGCCGGAAGCGCGGCCTATGGCGGCGCCGAACGCGCCGGCACCGACCGAATCTGCTCCTCCGGCGGACGCTGTGCCGGCGAAGAAACTCGACCCGCTCAGCCTGGACGATTTTTTCAAGACGCTGCAGAGCCAGTAGGCGGAGTCTTTGCCAGCCGCACTATCGTGCTAGCCCACTTTGGCTTTTTTCAGCACGTCGTTGATACGGCTTTGCCAGCCTTTGCCCGTGGCCTTGAACTTGGCAATCACGTCGGGATCGAGCCGGATCGACACGACCTGCTTGGGTGCTTCGATTGAAGGGCGGCCGCGGGTGCGGCGAATGCTTTCTGCCCATTTTGGAAACAGGGCGAATGGCTTTGCGGTCCTGAACTCTTCTTCTGTCCATTCAGGACTGTCGGAAACTTCGTCCCAATCTTCCTTGGTGTAGCCGTGGCCGGGTTCGAATTCTTTCCTGGTTGGCTTTCCCGTCATTTGAGCAGCCTTCGTTCGTGTGGACTGGCAGGACGCATCGAAATGACCGAAACGCCTTCGTGGCCCAGCCTTGCAAAATCACCGCAATCGAACCATCGGCAAACGGGCCGATCGCCTTGAAGCGATTGGTTTTTGTTGCGTGCACGATGGCGCCCATGAAGAAATCCTCATCGAGCAGGGCAAAATCGATACGTTTAATGGTCCCGGTCAAGAATAAACGTATTACAAAAAAAGCCTGGCAAAGTGCGGCGCGCCAGTTGGAAATCTTCTACTGGCAGGCGCGCCTGGAAGTGCCGAGCTTCGCCTGCTCCAGCACAAACAGTCTGAGCGCGGAGGAAAGGTTTGCTTCGCGTGGGCGCTGGCTGTCGACTTCGGCGACGAGAGCAGCAAGGGTGATGGCGCGGGCGGCCGCGATGGCGACGAGGTCGTCGTAAAACGGCTTTTCCAGCGAATAGCTGGTGCGGTGGCCGCGAATCGTCACCGAGCGTTTTTCGACCAGGCTCACCGGTCGGACTTTTCGGGATCGCGGCGATGRCCGTCGACAAACTTTTCAACGCGCTCGGCGGTCAGCTGGTCGCGCGCCTTCTCGGCCTTGGTGCGGCCATGCAGCACTCGATTCTGGTCGGCAAGGGTCTCGCGCTCGGCGCGCGCCTTGTGCTTCTTGAACTGGCGAAGATTGACGA
>NZ_JBFUKO010000965.1:0-1363 GCF_056400805.1 Aminobacter sp. P4_H6_2 | reverse complement strand
CCAGGCCCGCGAGAATGTCGCGGCCGGTGGTGTCGGTTCCCAGCGGAAAACGCATTTCCGACATTGGGGGAAGGAAGGGCCGGCCGCCCATTGCCCATGGCCCGCGCGGGAACAGCAGGGGCGCAAGCAACGATATGGCGACGATGACGAAGATGATAATCAGGCCGACCCACACTTCCGTGCGGGTGAACATGCGGCGGAGAACGGAGTTCGCGATCACAGTGCAATCCTCGGATCGATCACGGTGTAGATGAGGTCCGTGATGATGTTGAAGACGATGGCCAGCGCCGCTGCGACCAGGAAAGCGCCAAGCAGCAGGTTGTAGTCGCGTTGCAGCAGCGCATCGAACATCAGCCTGCCGATGCCGGGCCAGGCGAAGACGGTTTCGGTCATGATCGCGCCACCGACCATGTTGCCGGCCTGCAGCCCGGCAAGCGTCACCACCGGCAAAAGCGCGTTGCGCAAGACGTGGCGGAACTGGATCCGCGTTTCGCCGACACCTTTTGCGCGTGCGGTCTTGACGAAGGCCATCTGCGCCATCGCCATCATGTTGGCGCGGGTCATGCGAGTGTAGACGGCGATGTAGAAGAAGGAGAGCGCAAGCGTCGGCAGGATGAGATGCTTGGCGACATCCAGTGCGGCGGCCATGCCGGTAAGGTTGGCGCCGACGGAGCTGTAGCCGAATGCGGGCAACCAGCCGAGCTGAATCGAAAAGACCAAAACCGCCATCAATGCCAGCCAGTACATGGGCGCGGCGTAGAAGATCAGGGCGGCAAAGCCGATCGCCCGGTCCACCCAGCCGCCGGGGCGGCGGCTGGCGAGCACGCCCAACCCCACCCCGACAACCAGCGAAAACACGAAGGCGCAGACCGTCAGCAACAGAGTTGCGGGCAGCCGGTCGGCAATCAGTTGCGCAACCGTTTCCTGCTGGCGGTAGGAAAAGCCGAGGTCGAGCGTGGCAATGCGCGAGATGTAGGTCCACCACTGCACGAGAAGTGGTTGATCCAGCCCGTACTGGATCCRCAATGCGTCCAGGAACCGCTTGTCGACCGCGCCTGCTTCGCCCGCCATCACGGCGACGGGGTCGCCCGGTGCAGCGCGGATCAACAGGAAATTCAGGGTGGCTATGACAAAGAGCGCAACCACGCCCTGCACGATGCGCCCCAACAGAAATTTCAGACGGTTCACACTCTTCGCCCCTGAACAAAACCTCATGGCAGCCCGGGCATCCGGGCTGCCAGCTGACGCTGTTTGCGCGTCCTATTCGACCCGGGCGCGCCCAAGGCTGTCGTTGAGGCCGACCGCCGACGAGATCAGGTTCTTGATGTTCGAGCGGTGGATCGTCGGCCAGATCATCTCGAAT
>NZ_JBFUKO010000964.1:0-1369 GCF_056400805.1 Aminobacter sp. P4_H6_2 | reverse complement strand
GGGTCGGTAGCGGTCGCGCTGATCGCTTCCCTACCAATGGCAGCTATCCCGCCGTCGGTGCCTGAAAGCCGTCCGTCTGGAATAGGCCCCAAAGCGGAACGTCCTCTGTGGATGGCTCCCGCATTGCAAGAGAATTCGACGTCTGGCGTTTGGTCGGGTGCAGTCTTCTGTCCGGCCTGTTGTGCAGCCGTTGGAGGCTGCTGGCCCTGATGGGCTCGGCGAAACGGGATCCCAATCTGCTTATCAGGCTATGACGCCTTGGACATTCGATGGGTTGTTCCTGTTCCCGGCCTGACCGGTCTCGCCATCACATCGCGTCGCTCTCACAACCTCATGGAGCCGTTCGATCGGCTCGAACTGTTTCTGTTTCAGGTCTCATCTTCCTCACAACTTTACGCCGCAAGGTTCGGGACATGGCGGGATTGATAGATCTCACCGCGCGCCATGACCGCCCAGACCACACGGGCCATCTTGTTCGCCATGGCCACACTCGCTACCCGCACCGGTTTCCTGGCGAGAAGCGCGACAAGCCGAGGGTCTGCTGTCTCTGGCCTGTATCTCGCTCGGCGGATCAACGACGTCGCGCCGACCACAAGGAGCTTTCTCAGATAGCGGTCACCCATCTTGGTGATGCGGCYGAGCCTGTCCTTGCCGCCGCTCGAGTTTTGCGAAGGTGTGAGCCCCAGCCAGGCTGGGAACTCTCGGCCCGAGCGGAACTGCCCCGGATCGGCAACCGATGCGGCAAATGCTGTGGCGCCGACAGGACCGATGCCAGGAATCGTCGATAGACGCTGTGCCACCTCGTCAGATTTTTGCAGGGCAAGGATCGAACGGTCGATCGCCTGGAGACGAATATGGGTGTCGAGGACCTGACCGCACAGGAGATCAAGAACCTGCGTTGCCATCGCCGGCACGTCCGGCGTCACTTGCTTCGCGGCCATCTGGCGCGCCAGTGCAAGCGCCCGCTTCAAACCTTCGGGGATATCGATGCCGAACTCGGCCAAGAGGCCACGGATCATGTTGACCAGTTGCGTGCGCTGCTTGACCAGGAGGTTGCGTGTGCGGTGAAGCGACAGGGCCGCCTGTTGCTCGGCTGCTGCATCGCCACGAAACGCATGGTCGGACGTGTTACCGCTTCGCAAATCGCTTCGGCGTCCACCGCATCATTCTTGCCGCGCTTCACATAAGGCTTCACGTAGGCCGGCGGCATCAGGCGGACTTCATGGCCGAGCTCCGTCAGCTCTCGAGCCCAGTGATGCGATGTGCCGCACGCCTCCATGCCGATCAGGCAGGGCGGCAACTTGGTGAAAAACGGCAGAACTTGCGATCGCCGCAGTGCCTTGCGCACAACAACATCTCCAGACGCGTC
>NZ_JBFUKO010000963.1:0-1372 GCF_056400805.1 Aminobacter sp. P4_H6_2 | reverse complement strand
CATTGAAGGCTCGTGCCGCGAAGCTCCATCATGCGGCGACCGATGTCGACCGCGAAGACAACCATGCACCGGCAGTGCTGCTTCGACAAAACTTACTATTGACGCCCCAGTTGCGATTAGACAACCCCATCAAGATGCTGGCTGGAATGGAGGCCAGCATCGGATGACGCGACCTCTTTCGAATGATCTTCGTGAGCGTGTTGTAGGTGCAGTCGCGGCGGGCGAAAGCTGCCGAACGGTGGCGGCCCGGTTCGGCGTCGCCGTTTCCTCTGTGGTGAAGTGGTCGCAGCGCTATCGCGCGACGGGGTCGGTGGCGCCCGGCAAGATGGGTGGCCATCGCAAGCGTATTCTGGAGCCGCATCGGGCCTTCATCGTCGAGCGGCTCAACCAGACGCCGCATCTGTCGCTGCATGGGCTGAAGGCGGAACTGGCGGCGCGCGGGGTGAAGGTGTCGCACGATACGGTGTGGCAGTTCCTGCGGCGCGACGGGCTGCGGTTCAAAAAAAACACTGTTCGCGCTTGAGCAGGCCCGAGCCGACATCGCGCGGCGGCGACACCGCTGGCGATCCTGGCAGACGGGCCTCGACCCCAGACGGCTGGTCTTCATCGACGAGACGTGGATCAAGACCAACATGGCGCCGCTGCGCGGTTGGGGGCCGAGAGGCAAGCGCCTGCGCGGCTTTGCCCCGTATGGCCACTGGCGCACGCTGACCTTTGTTGGAGCTCTGCGGTTCGACCGGCTCGCCGCTCCTTGCGTGTTTGACGGACCGATCAACGGCCTGTGCTTCAAAGCCTATGTCGCACAGCAGCTCGTCCCGGTACTCGAACCCGGCGACATCGTCGTCATGGACAACCTCGGCTCCCACAAGTCCGCCGCCATCGGGCAGATGATCCGCGCCGCCGGCGCCAGGCTCTGGTACCTGCCGCCCTATTCGCCCGACCTCAACCCGATCGAGCAGGCCTTCGCCAAGATAAAGCACTGGATGCGACAGGCGCAGAAGCGAACCATTGAGGAGACATGGCGACACATCGGCACCCTCGTCCCCGAGATCGAACCCGCCGAATGCGCCAACTACTTCCGCAATGCCGGATATGCTTCCGTCAAAACCTGAAAGGCTCTAGATGTTTGATCCCAGGCTTTGATGGGGCATCCTTGTTGGCCGAAACAGGGGATGCACTATGGGCCAGGTTCTTCATGGGAGCGCCACGACGACAGAGGCGGTCCGTCGAGCGATACAGCATAGTCAAGAGAGCCTGAGGGCGCTGGCGAAACGCTACGGAATCAACCAGAAGACCGTCGCCAAATGGCGGGAGCGGACTTCGGTGGCCGATCTGCCGACCGGTCCGAGGGAGCCGAGATCGACAGTGCTCT
>NZ_JBFUKO010000962.1:0-1376 GCF_056400805.1 Aminobacter sp. P4_H6_2 | reverse complement strand
ATGGAACACTGGTCGACACGATGCCACTACACCATCGCGCTTATGCCGAGGTATTCGCGGCACGCGGGGCGGAGCTCACGCTTGCGGATTATATGGCAGCGGTCGGTGCGCCGGCACGCGAGGCGATACCCCTGATGCTGCATGCGACCGGCATCATGTCGATAACCCCTGACGAAGTGCTCGCCATCCACCGCGACAAGAAAACCGCCTTCGCGCGAATACTCCTTTCCAGCGAACCGCAGGCGCTTCCTGCGTCGAGATTGCTTGAGGCTGGTGGCGAAAAGAAGCTCGCGCTGGTTTCGTCGGGTAATCGTGATGGGGTGATGGCCATACTGGCGACAATGGGCTGGACCGAGCTCTTTGGCGCAATCGTCAGCGGCGACGATGTCGACAATGGCAAACCCGATCCGGAACCTTATCTCAAGGCTGCAGCCACGCTTGGCGTTGAACCAGCGCGCTGTCTGGTCCTGGAAGACGCCGAGGCCGGCTTGGCCTCGGGTCGTGCCGCGGGCATGTCCGTCATCGACGTCACGCAGTTCCGTTAGTCGGCACATGATCGCCCCGAGCGCCCATCCCGCATTCGCTAACTTTTCTGAAGTCATTCCGCTTTCGGGATTTTCGGGCGCGACAGTGGCGTTGCTACGCACCAGCTCCGGCAACCCCTTCGTCCGCAAGGCCGCAAACAGCCTTGCCGCCAATGCAGGCATCACAGCTCAGTCTGCCCGGCAGGAATGGCTGCGGGGAGCGATCGATGGCGTGGCCAGCGTGCCGCGCGTGCTCGACGAGAACGAGGCCCAGGGCCTGCGCTTCTACGACATGGAATTCGCGCCTGCGCGCGACGCCATCAACTACCTTTCGACCGCCACCTTCGAGCAGGTGGCGATGTTTTCCGACCGTATCGAGCAGCTCATGCGAGCACTGGCTTCGGCCAGCCCACGTACTCCATCAATCCCGCCCAGCCGCGCGACGCTTGCAGCCAAGCTCGAACAAATCTCAGAGCGTAGTGCCGGAACTCATACAAATGAACTCGCCACGCTCCACGAAGCCCTGCTGCTTATGGACGAAATCACCAGGCCTGATTTGCCGACGGCCTCTCACGGCGACCTGACCTTCGAAAACATCCTTGTCGGGCGGCGCGGCGATCTTTCTCTGATCGACCCGATCGAATCGCCATTCGATCATTACTGGTTCGACTGGTCCAAGCTATTCCAGGAATGCGAAGGGCACTGGCATGCTCATCGGGGGCGTGCAATTGCAACCAGCGTCACCTGGTGGCTGCGCGACCGCTGGATGAAAGCGGCCGCCAGCCAGTCACCACTTTATCCGGCACGGCACTACTTCTTCCTCGGGCTGACCTTTGCCCGCATTCTTCCATA
>NZ_JBFUKO010000961.1:0-1378 GCF_056400805.1 Aminobacter sp. P4_H6_2 | reverse complement strand
GAGTAGTTCCATCGCGCGCTTCTCGGCGGCAGCGCGGGCAACGCCCTTGGTCAGCATTGGCGCGAGCGTCACATTGTCGATGACCGACATATGGGGAAACAGGTTGAACAGCTGGAAGACCATGCCGATCTTCTGGCGCATCCGCGTCAGGTGCCGCTCGTCGGCCGAGACCAGCCCGCCATTCCCGGGCATATGGTAAAGTTCTTCGCCTTCGATCGCGATGTGACCGTCATCGATACGCTCAAGAGTCATCAGGATACGCAGGATGGTCGTCTTGCCCGAGCCGGATGGACCTATCAGCGCCAGCTTTTCGCGCGGCATCACCTGCATCGACAGTTGGTCCAGCACCTTGAAGACGCCGAAGCTCTTGCTGATCGCGTCGATCTTGATGATAGGCTCAGCCATCGTTACTCCGGTCTGACGGTCCGATGCCTGAACGATGTTAAACTTACCAAATCATGTCAATTCGAAAAATAATATCATGACAATTATTCTGATTGTGCCCGTTTCCTGATCCAAAAACTAGATCGCGAGCAGAAGATGCTCCGGCTCGCCCAGCAACAGTCGTGCGACGATGCCAAGGCCCGCGCGCAGTTCGCCTTCGGTGGTGGAACCCAGCGACACCCGCACGGCGGACTGCCACGGCGCGTCCGAGGTCCGGAACGATAGGCCGGGCGCGATCGCGACGCCCTGCAGGCGGGCCTGCGCGACGAAACCTTCCTCGGTGCGGTTGTCCGGCAATGGCAGCCACAGATGCAAGGCATTGGGATGCGTCGACACGCGCCCTGCGCCCAGCAACTCGGCAACGATCGTCTGCCGCCGTTGCAACGCGTTGCGCTGCCACCGCACCAGTTCCATCGCGGTTCCGTCCGTCACCCATTTCGAGGCGATCTCGGCGAGGATCGGCGTCGCCATCCAGTTCGACACCAGGTGCCGGTTCGCGACGGCGGCGGCGTAACGGTCTGGTGCGACCAGATAGCCCAGGCGCAGGCCGGGGACCGTGATCTTGGTGAAACTGGTCAGATAGAGCGTGCGCTCGGGCGCAAGCGCGGCGATCGGCGGCGGCCGATCCTCGATCAGCGGACCGAGCACGTCGCTTTCGATGATGRCGATGTCGTGCTTGCGGGCGACCTCGGCCAGCGCCGCGCGCCGGCTCTCGCTCATCAGCGTCGCGGTCGGGTTGATCACCGATGGCTGGACGAAGACGGCGCGGATGTCGGCATCGCGGCATGCCTTGTCGAACGCATCCGGGAGGATGCCGTCTTCGTCGATCGGCAGGCCTTCCAGGTTGAAGCCGAGATATGTCGCCAGCGGCACCAGCGTGTGGTGGCCGATGGCTTCGGTGGCGACGGTCGATCCGGGCGGCGCCACGCTCATC
>NZ_JBFUKO010000960.1:0-1379 GCF_056400805.1 Aminobacter sp. P4_H6_2 | reverse complement strand
CTTACCGCTCGGCCCGCTTCACCTACACCACGCCACTTTCGTTATTCCGGGCTTTGTGGACGTTCTACCCCGCCCGCTCGGTCTGGTGGGACAATATGCTTCAGCGCCAGTTCAACCAGACGGAACTGGTGCGCGGTGATCGTATGAGAGTGCTCAGGCACTTCGTTCAGAAGAACATTGAAAAACCGGACTATCACGCGAGCGTCGTGACGGTGATCGCCGACATCTACACCAGCCGGTCGGTCCTACACCCTCGGTACGACCAGACCGAGAGCCACTATTCGATGATACTCGACTCGCTGGTTCATTCCGGCGACCTCGCTCGAGACGGTGCCAGCTACTCTATGAAAGACCAGGCGGTGGCGACGCTGGAGAACATGGAGGCCGAGAAGGAACGTCACGACGACAATATCCGACAGCAGAGTCGCATCGGATGGCTGACTGCGGCGCTGATTATCCTAACCATCTTGCAAGCAGGTATTGCGGTCTGGGGTGAACTTACGCCAGACCCGTGACCGTCCAAACTGATCCAGCAAACAACGGCTTAACCACCAGACGCATCACAGTGAAATTTCTCCTTCGCTTTAGCGGCAGACTTTCGCTCTTCTCGGCAAAGAAGACTTTCCGCTTTTGGCCCGCTTCAGTCGGATAGCAAGGCGCCTCGTCTCGATCGATCGAACGAGCTGCAATCATTCCTCCAAGCCGCCTCTGGCACCGAGAGATTATTAAAGCGGTTCTAAATATAGTTCGCATCTTCGCTAATGATCTAAACCGGATAATCTGCGAATCATATTCTGCGAGGCTGGCTAGATTCGCCCGCGTGGGCCTGGGGAGGTTATCGATCACATGGCAAGATGCACGGCACCGAGAGAAGGCCATCGGTCAGCGAGCGCAGCGGCAAACTGTCCTGCATGTCGTGGCCGCTCGCGGTACGGCTATGGCTACAGTAGCGGGTACTCGTCCCCGTCCTATTCGTCGCCTTCCTCCTACTCCTCACCGGCAAGCGGTGGAGGCGGCCGAAGCAGCGGAGGTGGGACTGGCCGTGTAAAAGCGAGTTGGTCGAGGCCCGGTTCGGTTGTATTCTACACCCCTGCGGAAGTGCGGGAACTCACCCCCGTCCGGGCCAACGTTGAAGAACTAGCCTCCACGCGGCCGGAACTCCGTGACGTCTTCCTCTGCCATGCTTGGGACGATCGACAGAAAGCCGCCAAAGAACTGAACGACCTTCTTGAGGCACGCGGAGTCCGGGTCTGGTTCAGCGAGAAGGACATTGGCTTAGGCGAGCCGTTCATGCGCTCTATTGACAAGGGATTGGCGAGTTCGCGAGTGGGGATTGTGTTGGTGACCCCCGCCATGCTGAGTACCCTCCCTAAAGGGGG
>NZ_JBFUKO010000959.1:0-1380 GCF_056400805.1 Aminobacter sp. P4_H6_2 | reverse complement strand
GCTGAGTACCCTCCCTAAAGGGGGTGTCGCCGACAGGGAACTTTCGGCACTACTGGCGGGCGAGCGACTTGTGCCCATCGTGCATCAGACAACGTATGACGCTCTCCGCGAAGTAAGTCCCCTACTGGCCTCGCGAAACGGGCTAAACACGGCGGAGTCCACGATGGCGGATGTAGCGGCGAAGCTGGCCGAACTGGTCACAGTCTAGGCTGAACCGGGGAACGGCGAGCTCACCGGGACCGGAGGTCAAACTCGTCGTCCTTTTTTGGAACGTATCCCATAACTTCAGTCCGACCGTGTCCGACGATCACTTACACTGAACGCGCTGAGAGTCCGATCGTTGCTAGTGTCCGCTCAACAGCCGCCACGCTACAATCGGCCCCGGCAAGCCGAATGCCAGGTACCTTCGAATGGCGGGTTTCGGGTCGCGGCAAATTGGGCAGAAAGACCGCAACGGGAGTCGGGAGCTGAAGGGCAGCTTGTCGCGAGCAGGCGCCGAAACCAGACAGTCGGCTTTCCGGCCCCACAGGGGACATTCGCGGGCGGGCGATCTTTAAACGCCGTAGGCTGGACCCGATGCCCGTACGATTGCAAACGCCTCCTCGACATGCTCGTGTGTGATGCGCAGCCTCAAGCTTTCATGGGTGACGCTGCCTTGCTCAGGAGACAGCGGCGAAAAATAATCGGGACGGATCCTCGAAAGTGAAAGGGCCTTATCGCTGCCGCTATGCTTGAGAAGGTTGTTGAGGGTATTCAACTCTGCAAGTTTCGGACTTACAGCATACCTCTTGGCGCTCGTCTCACTCAGCACTGGATATGTGTCCTTCCTCTCGTAAAGGCCAGTCCATCCTCGTGCAGAAAGCTCCCAATAGCGGAATGCGCTGGTGATGAATGCCTCCCGCACGACAGTGACCGCGAGGCCTGCGTGCATCTCATCATAATTGAGTGCATGTCGAGTGCTGTGGATCAGACAGCCATCTTCGTCATATTCTGAGTCATCCTCCCCGCTCGCTTCGTAGTTTGCATAGGACTCTTGCGCTGCGCGGTGGGCCTTCTCCATGGTGGCGACCGATACACGGTAAGCTTCGCATATGCGATCGACCCCGGTCTGAAACATGAAGGCTTTGAAGCTGTGAGGTAATTCCATGATCTTAATCGAACTTCGAACTCATATTGACGGTACTCATTCGCCGATGATGCCATCTCATAACTACGTCTGCAAATGGCGAGACGCATATTGCTACCGATCGGAAGCATGATTGTCGGCGCCGAACGGCAGCTGTCCGCATAGCGGGACCCGAAGGCCTCCAGATGAGCCGCGGAAAATCATTTCCTGCGTTGGAAGCAGATGTGCCAAGGTCTACAGCGTCTATGGGGTGG
>NZ_JBFUKO010000958.1:0-1380 GCF_056400805.1 Aminobacter sp. P4_H6_2 | reverse complement strand
CACTGGGACTTATCGCCCGCCGTAAACAGCTCCATACCTGCTGGCATATGACCCGATTTTAGAATTGCGGATACGGCTGCTTGCCTCTCCTCGATGAGGTCGGTGAAGGTGCTGGAAACGAAAACTTGCAGCTTACGATCCATTGGTGGCAATACCTTTTTGAGTTATCTGATCCGTAGTAATTCGTACGTCTTACGTCACTCGCACCATGGCTGGCGTTTGCCAGTCCACGGCCGAGCGAGCCCTTCGGTAATCATGACCTCGCCGATGTCCTCACCAGCAACTTCGATGGTCGCCAAAGTTCGGCCGTGCCGATCGTTGAGCCGACCGGTATTGGGGTCCCCACGGTGGATGATGATATCTCCGCCAGCGAGCAGCTCGGCGACGCGGCGCTTGGCGACCAGACCGAGGCGCTTCTCGGCATCGCACTTAGCGCTGTGGATTTCCGGCGTGTCGATGTTGGCGATACGGACACGTTCATTGCCGAAATTGATGGTGTCACCATCAACGACGGACGTCGGACCTGCAGCAAAAAAAGTGGCAAGAATCAGAGCAATCATCGCAGCACTTTACGATGAATTTCGTAGCGATCCGACCACCGCTTTTGGTTTTACAATTCGACTCTAAGCCATTGATCTATAACAAGCGCTGTTGGCCGTGTTTTACAGCCAACCAGTTGAAATCTCGTAACACCCGCTAGCTTCCCAAGCTGAACGCGCGGGTTCGATTCCCGCTACCCGCTCCAGCTTGCGCCGCAAGGCTTTGCGGCTGATTTTCCCGACAAGATGTTTGCAGCCACACTTCTCGCCCTTCAGCTTGGGCGCCAGATCGTCACGCATGGTCGAGTGGTTGAAGCCGAGCCGTCCAGCCAGGATGCTGGCAGCTCGAAGCCATCGTCACGCGCCATTATCGAAACCGTTGACGATTGTGCGCCATACATGATTGATTTTCTTGCATAAGAAGAGCGATGTACGGCAGGTTGTGCGCCTTGTTGTGCAAGGTTGCCGCAAGTTCTGCGCGTTAGCAGGGTAATGCCCTATGGAGAGAAACTCCGAGCGGCAAGGGAGTAGAGCATCAAAGGCGGGGGGATCCCCTTTGATGCTAAGGGAGGTCCACACATGCCCGCACGCTATCTGTCCCCGGCCATGAGCGATCAGGACGCACTGTCGCTGATCGTCGCGCCCTTGGTCGGCGTGGAAGCCAACATCTACAATGACATATGGAATGCGGTGATTTGCCAATCGCTGGCTCCTGGCGTCAAGCTCGAAGAAATAGCCTTGAGCGAAATCTACGGCGTCAGCCGCACCGTCATCCGCAAAGTGCTGGTGATCATGGAGCAGGAAGGCGTCGTTTCGTTGCCGCTCAACCGTGGCGCCTATG
>NZ_JBFUKO010000957.1:0-1381 GCF_056400805.1 Aminobacter sp. P4_H6_2 | reverse complement strand
GCATAGCAGTGTGTTTCTTTCGCCCGCGCGCCGTCACGGCTTGACCGCGCGGTTCGGACATAATTCCACGTCGCGCCTAACCGACCGCCGGTTGAGCACTGTTTCAACTCTTTCACCCTCTCCGCCAACTCGGGCTCGGGCTGCGCCATGCCGATTCCTTTGGCCGGGCGCTTCATGTCCTGAGCATCGATATGGTCACGATGCTCGCTGTTTTCGACCAAAGTACGGCCAATTTCGCGCAAGCAATTGTGATCGAGTGAAGTCATCGTCTGTCGAGCCAGCCCGCTGGCGATGTCAAGATTGCTTCCGTACCCAGCCCGAAAGCTCGTCGGCAGATAAGAACAGGCAGGCGCATGCGCCAGCGCCGCCGTCTTAGGGTAGCTGGGCAGCTTGGCCTTGTGGATTGCCTTGGCGTTCATTCCTGTTCCTGCCGCACCATCGCGGGCCTACTTCATGTYCCACCCGCCATCCGGGTACTGGTCAAAAGACCTATCCGGGGTGCGCCGGGTTTATGGCGGGAAATGGGCAATTGTCCCGCTTCGTTCCATAGCTGAAAGCTTGCTGGAAAAGTGTTGCTGAATCGTCACAACTGTTGCGGACTTGCCGCGCCATGGTTTCCGAAATGGAAACGGGCACCGGGCAACAAAAAGCCGGGCACGTGGCCCGGCTAAATTGTCCTGCTCCCCATAGTTTCTACAGGGAGCGAGGGATCATGGCGTTTTGGTCAGAACTTGATCTTCACGGACGCCGCGCCCGCATAGACAGGATCGCTGTCAAACTCATAGATGACCGCATTAGCAAGGTCGCCGACGCCATTATAGGCTGACGTTCCGCTGGTCATGATGCCGATCGACCCACCCAGTCGGAATTCGATATTCTGGGTTGCAGCCACGGATACGCCGGCACCAAAGTTCCAGGTGTCCGACTGGTAGCCCGAGATGGTGGACGTGCCACGATCCCACGTGATCTGGGCAGCACCACTGATCATGTCGTTGAACTTATGGCCGACACCGCCGGCGACGGTCCAGCCATCACGATAGAGCGGATCGAATGACACCTTCGAATCTGGCTCGCCGGGCCTAGCACCCGTTGCAGGGCTGCGAACGCCCTGGATGGGAATGACGCCAAGCTTGCTCCATTCCTGCCAGCGGATGGAGCCGAACGCCAGCCAGTCCGGCGCGATGCCAGTCTGGAACTTCAGTTCAAGCGCCTGTGGGATCTCAGCAGAGGCAGAAACCGGGAAGACACCGGTTGATCCAGGAAATGCGTTAGCGGGCAAACCACGACCACTAAATCCGGTCGTGTCGACAGTGCCCGAAAGGCCATCGTAATTATATTTCGAATAATACATCAGGCTCGCCCGCAAGGCGATCTCAGGCAT
>NZ_JBFUKO010000956.1:0-1385 GCF_056400805.1 Aminobacter sp. P4_H6_2 | reverse complement strand
ATCTTGGTGAATTCGTCGAGCAAACGCTGATGCCGGCGATCGTCAGTGAAGGCTGACAGCAGTTCGGCCGCCAGCGGCGCGACCTCGACCTTGCCGATGCGATCGAGCATGCGGCGGGTGGCGAACTCGCGCAAGCCCGAGCCTTCGATCGCCTGCAGCATTTGCGGCACCAGCCGGCCGACAAAACGCGAAAGCCCCTCCGCCCTGCTTTTATCCGACAGCCAGTCGGCAACGAGTGCTGCAAAATCCACTTCATTGAGCTTCTGGCGAACGGGCTCGGGCGCCAGGAAATTGGTTTCGATGAAGCGCCCGAGATTTTCGGCGATGCGGGTCTGATTGGCCGGGATGATTGCCGTGTGCGGGATCGGCAGGCCAAGCGGCCGCTTGAACAGGGCAACGACCGCATACCAATCGGCAAGCCCACCAATTGTAGCCGCCTCTGCGAAAGCAGCAACGAAGCCGAGCCAAGGCCAGCGGCCCTGCAGCGATTTCGCGGTCAAGAAGATCGCAACGCAAACAACAAGTGCGGCTGTGGCAATGAATTTGGTACGCCGCAGGGCTGCGAGCTTTTCGGCGTCGCCGCTGCCAAAGGCCATGTTTACGCCTGCCGGCAAGGCTTGGCTTTGCGGTGAGGACATTGGTCGCCTTCCCTGTTCGTCACAGGGACTATATCGGCAATGCCGCAGGCTGCTTCAATTCGAAATGCGGTTTCAGGCGGCAATCGCCGGGGCAGCACGATGGCGAGCGAGCCAATCGGGATCGACCGCGCCATCAGCCTCAAGCTCGATGACGCCATTGGCTTCGCCAAATTCAAAGCTGAGCTTGGCGTCGAAGCGACGGGCAAGTGCCTTCATGGCGGCGTTGTTCGAGTGGGTTGTCACGTGAAGCCTGAGATAGCCGAGCCCCCTCGCCTGCGCGACCAGACGCCGGAAGAGCCGGCCGCCAATGCCTCTGTGCTGTATTTGGCGTTCGACACTGAAGGCGATTTCGGCTGTGGGTTCGCTCTCTTCGGCTTGCTCGTGCAGTTCAGCTGCGGCCAGAACCTTGTCGCCCTCGACATAGCCGATCACGGTCACACCTTCGCGGAAGCTGCGTTCGGCATATGATTTTAGGAATTCGTCGTCGGTCAGGCCGTTGAAGCGGTCACGCCGGCTTTGGTCGTCCAGTCTCAAGAGATGTTCGGCAAAGCGGGGCAGATCGGACGGCCTGAGCTGGCGGACTACACCCGTCAGTGGCCGTTGAGCATATATGATCTGTTCCATGTCGCAGTCCTCTTGGGTTCCTCCCCAGAGTCTTCGACTCCCGACATACGCAATATTGTGCAACGCAGCATGGAATTCAACCCGTCGACCTGCCCACATATGCAAGGCTGGCCTGCGTCATAA
>NZ_JBFUKO010000955.1:0-1387 GCF_056400805.1 Aminobacter sp. P4_H6_2 | reverse complement strand
GGGTAAAGGGTGACGCGAGCCAGCCAGAATTGAGAAAATACTTCCCCAGCATGATTTTTGTTGCCGTCACGCTCGTCAGCCTGACGATGGCGRCACTCGTCTATCTGGCAACGGTCGAGGCGGCGCGTATCAAGTTTCAGTCGGTGGCCGACGATGCGCTCAACCGTATCGAAGGCAGGGTGGAGTTCGACCTTGCCCTGCTACACGCGACCCAGGCGATGTTTGCGGCCCAGAAGGGCGACATCTCGCGCGACCAGTTTCGCGACTATTTCGCTTCGCTGGACGCCGAACGGAAATTCCCGAGCTTGCGAGGTGTTGGTTTCCTTCGGCTGATCGACAGCGAGCAAAGCGAGGCCGTTACGCGCGAGCTGAAGGACGGCTACGGTATCGACCGGTCGCCGTTTCCGGAAACCGACCTCAAGTGGCGGACACCGATCGTGCTGTTCGAGCCAATGAGCAAGGCCAGCCTCGATGCGATGGGCTTCGACATGGCAACCGATCCGCCACGCCGCACCGCGATCGAAGCGGCGATGGCCGCACAGGGCGAACCAAGGGCGACGGGCAGGGTGTTGCTCGGCCAAGGTGACAATGAACGGCAGCCCGGGGTTTTGGTGTTTTCGCGCGTCGACCGCCCTGCCGCCGAGGGGTCGGCGCCGGCCGGCTTCCTCTATGTTGCGTTCCGCACTGCAGAGCTGTTTCAGGCAGCGCTCGGCAAGGGGCCGCTATTGCCGATTTCGGTCGAAGTATTCGATGGAACGGCAGGCGACGACACGCTGCTGTTCCGCTCCCAGGTGCCGCCCGACCCCAGCTATGGCGACAATTTCTCGGTGACGCGCGAGGCCAATGTCGCCGGCCGCAAATGGACTGTCAATTTCCGGCCAAGCACGGCTTTCGTGGCGCCATCGCCACGTTCGGCACCGTTGATGCTGGGGGTTTTCGGACTGGTGCTTGCAGGCTCCATAGCGCTGGTCGCGCGCTATCAGCAGCGCGCCTATGAGGCAGCGAGCCTGCTTCACGAGACGACCGAGAAGAGCCTTCTCGAAAAGGATCTGATGCTTCAGGAAATGAAGCATCGCATCAAGAACCTTATCGCGCGCGTCCTGGCGATGGCACGACAGACGGCCGCCAGCTCGAAGGATGTCGATGAGTTCTCCGCCTCGTTTTCAGCGCGCCTGCAGGCGATGGCCTCCTCGCAGGACATGCTGACACGCTCGCGCTGGCAAAAGGCGGATCTCAGCGAGCTGCTGCGTATCGAGCTCGGCCAGGTGTTCGGAAAAGAACTGCCCGAGGGAATGACGACCGGCCCCACGGTCGAACTCGACGAAACGACCACGCAGGCGCTCGGCTTGACCTTCCACGAACTGGCGACCAACGCGCTGAAATATGG
>NZ_JBFUKO010000954.1:0-1392 GCF_056400805.1 Aminobacter sp. P4_H6_2 | reverse complement strand
CATCAGGCCGGTGCGCCCGCATCTTGGGGTTGGGCCTCCCTCGCCGCAGACATCCGGCGAAAGGTTGCCAGCGCCTGTCCGACAACCTGATCCATGTTGTAGTAGCGATAAGTCGCCAATCTGCCGACGAACCACACATCCGGCGTCTCGCCTGCAAGCCGCTCATATTGCTTGTACAAGCGTTCGTTCTCGGCCTTGGGGATTGGATAGTACGGATCTCCCTCGGCCGACGGATATTCATAAGTTACCGTGGTTTGCGCATGATCCTGGCCGGTCATGTGCTTGTATTCGGAAATGCGGGTGTAGTCCTGTGTCATAGGAAAATTCACCGTGCCGACCTCCTGGAAGCAGCGCGTGTTCAGCGTCACGTGCTCGAACTTCAGCGACCGGTAAGGCAGCCTCCCGTAGTAAAAGTTGAAATATTCGTCGATTTGCCCGGTGTAGATCAGCCGTCGGTGGGGGATTTTTGACCGGACGTCCTGATAGTCAGTCTCCAGCATCACCTCAATATTTGGATGATCGAGCATCTTCTCGAAGAGACGGGTGTAGCCGTCCTTCGGCATGAACTGGAGCTCGTCGGTAAAGTAGCGATCGTCCCGGTTCGTGCGGGTGGGGACGCGTGCAGTGACCGACCTGTCAAGCTCCGACGGATCCATGCCCCATTGCTTGCGCGTGTATCCGCGGAAGAACTTTTCATAGAGTTCGCGACCGACCTTCGAGACGACCACATCCTCCGATGTCCGGACCTCCTCGACCACTTCGGCGCGTTCAGTGAACCAGCCCTCCAACTCCTCCGACGTGAGATTGAGCCCGTAGAGCCTGTTGACGGTATCCAAATTGATGGGAATTGGCACTCGCATCCCGTCCACCTCGGCCAGGACCCTATGTTCGTAGGGACGCCAGTCCGTAAAGTGCGACAGGTAGTCGAAGATCTGCTGCGAATTTGTATGAAATATATGCGGCCCATAGCGATGCATCAGCACGCCGGCTTGGTCATGCATATCGTAGGCATTGCCGCCAATATGGTCGCGTCGATCAACAACCAGCACCTTTTCGTTGAGCTGGCTCGCTATCCGCTCGGCAAGAACCGAGCCTGCAAATCCGGCACCCACGATCAACCAGTCATACATCGAGCTACTCTGCAGCCGGAGGAAACGAAACGGACAAGCCTTCGGTCGCCAGCGCTGTCTCACGCTGGATGGCCGAAGTCTCGCTTGCGGTCAATTTTGCCATCAGCTCCGAGAACTCGCACAGGAACCACTCTTCTGTCAGGGCAGTCAGCAGTGTCGAACGCGCGCTCGAGGCGATGGCTGCTCTTTCGGTTTCATTTTCCAGATAGAAAGCGCACTGCTCCTCCAGATCCGAATAGTCCCAGCGGACCGGGACATAGGT
>NZ_JBFUKO010000953.1:0-1402 GCF_056400805.1 Aminobacter sp. P4_H6_2 | reverse complement strand
GAATGTGCTCGCAGTCGGCGACGATGGAGTCGGCGCGGAAATGGGCGAGATAGTCGGCTGCCGCTTCGCCATCGACGAAGCCCGCGATGGCGGCGGCTTCCACGGGTGTCGAACGCCCTGTGCCGCGCTGGTCGGGCAGGACGACGCGATGCGTCTTCAGTGCCTCGGCCAGCCAGGCCGGCGAACCGCGCGTCGGGCGCGGCGACTTTCCGCCAGGCCCGCCCTGCAGGTAGCACAGGATGGGCAAGTTTTCCGATCGGCGCACCGGGTCGACGATTTCGCGCGCGAACACCTCGATGGCTGTACCTTCCGGCTTCGACCAATCGAGGGGAACCGCAAGCTTGTGGTCGCGCACCAGCATTCCGGGGATTGTGTATTCACTGACAGCCATTGGAAATCTCAACGCACACGTGGATCGAGGAAGAGGTAAAGCAGATCGACAATGATGTTGGCGGCAACGATGAACACGCCACCCAGCAACACGACGCCGATGATAATGGGACGGTCTTGGTTGTTGACGGCCTGCACCGCCAGCGCGCCGACGCCCTGCAGGCCATAGACCTGTTCAATGACGATTGCGCCGCCCAGCAGAAGCGCGATGTCGGCGCCCAGTTGCGTGACCAGGGGCGTGAGCGCCGCGCGCATGCCGTGCCGCCAGACCACAGTGCGTTCGCTGGCACCTTTGGCACGGGCGGTACGAATGTAGTCCTCGCCCATGACCTCAAGCATCTGTCCGCGCGTGAGCCGGGCGTAGATGGCTGCCATGGTGAGGGCAAGCGTCGTCCAGGGCAAAACCAGATGCCAAGCCCAAGTCGCGGGATTCGAGGTCAACGCTTTGTAGCCACCGGCCGGAAACAGCGTGAAGCCGGATTGCTTGGGCAGGAAATAAAGCAGGTAGAGCGACATCATGCCTAGAACGAAGGTCGGGAAACTCAGACCCACCAAGATGAACGCTTGTCCGAAACGGTCGCGCAGGCTACCTGCGTGGCGCGCCGAACTGATGCCGATGGGTATGCCAATGGCAAGCCAAAGCAGAACCGCACCCGCCACCAGCGAGACCGTCGCCGGAATCCGACGCAGAATAATGTCCGCGACCGGCTGCTGGTTACGGTAGGAGAACCCGAGATCGCCGGTAACGGCGTTGGCGACGAAGCGGCCATATTGCTCAAGGATCGGCTGGTCGAGGCCCAGATTCTTCCATATGAGCTGGATCTGGGCTTCGGTTGCCTTATCACCGGCAATCATGCGTGCCGGATCGCCGGGCGCGACAAAAAACAAAAAGAAGACGAAAGCGCTGAGTGCAATCATGACGCCGGCACCAAAGAGGATGCGTCGACCGAGAAAACCGATCATCGTTTCGTGGCTCCCTTTGCCTTCTTCCTGAGACTGCGTGCCGTACGGG
>NZ_JBFUKO010000952.1:0-1403 GCF_056400805.1 Aminobacter sp. P4_H6_2 | reverse complement strand
TCCTCTACATGGCCAACATGGCCTGGAACTCGTCGATGAACACGGCGGGCGTCATCAAGATGCTGGAGGACAAGGATCCGGCCACCGGCGAGTACTGCATCCCCAAGATCATCTATTCCGATGCCTATTCGTCGGAGATGGTCGCCTATGCCGATCTCATCTTGCCCGACACCACCTATCTCGAACGCCACGACTGCATCTCGCTGCTGGACCGCCCGATCTCCGAGCCCGACGCGGTGCAGGATGCCATTCGCTGGCCGGTGGTCGAGCCTGACCGCGACGTGCGCGGCTTCCAGAGCGTGCTGCTGGATCTCGGTGCCCGGCTGCGGCTGCCGGGCTTCGCCGATAATCATGGCAAGCCGCTCTACAAGGATTACGCCGATTACATCGTTCGCCATGAACGCAGGCCCGGCATCGGCCCGCTGGCGGGCTTTCGCGGCAGCGATGGCACCCGCACCGGACGCGGCGCGGCCAATCCCGACCAGCTCAAGCGCTATATCGAAAACGGCTCGTTCTTTTCGGCGCATATTCCGCTTGAAGCGCAATTCTTCAAGCACGCCAACAAGGCCTATCAGGATTTCGCCGTGCGCATGGGCTTCTTCGACGAGCCGAAACCTGTGACCTTCCAGCTTTATCAGGAAACGTTGCAGAAATTCCGGCTCTCGGCCGAAGGCCTGCGCGAACCGGTGGCGCCTCAGACGCATCGCGAGCGCATCCTCGCCACTTTCGACCCGCTGCCGATGTGGTATCGACCGTTCGAGGAAGCGGCCGTCAGCCGCGAGGAATATCCCTATCACGCCATCACCCAGCGGCCGGCGGCGATGTACCACTCCTGGGGCTCGATGAACGCCTGGCTGAGGCAGATCCATACCAAGAACCCGCTCTATGTGCCCGGGCCGATCTGCGACGAGATCGGGCTCGTCGATGGCGACTGGGTCTGGGTGATCTCGCATCATGGGCGCATCAAGGTCGAGATCGCGCGCATGGAGGCGGTCAACTCGAGCACGGTCTGGACTTGGAACGCCATTGGCAAGCGCGAGGGCGCGTGGGCCCTCGACAAGGATGCGCCCGAAGCCAAAAAAGGCTTCCTGATGAATCACTTGATCCACGAACTTCTACCGCCCAAGGGCGACGGGATGCGCTGGTCCAACTCCGATCCGATCACCGGCCAGGCTGCCTGGTATGATCTGCGCGTACGAATCGAAAAGGCCGAACCGGTTGAAGTCAGCGAGCCGCATTTTTCGGCTGTCGCGCCGGCACGGCCGCATCCCGACGAACTGCGCTACGGGCAGGAGTGGGCGAAATGAGGATTGCTGCGGCGCGGACAAGTCTCCTCTCCCGGTTCACGGGGAGAGGATGCAGGCAGGCAGGTGAGGGGCAGCGCAATCGCCGCCGGTTTGCGC
>NZ_JBFUKO010000951.1:0-1403 GCF_056400805.1 Aminobacter sp. P4_H6_2 | reverse complement strand
CGATACGTCGTCGTGAACGAACCATGTCAGCGTCCCGGTGTCATGAACAAAGGCTTCCACCGGAACCCCTCTGAAAACGAAGGATTCGCGGCGAGCCGCTTCGAGAGAGTCGAAAACGACAACCAGATCGATGTCRGACAGGCGCGTGCCTTGTCCTCGCATGATCGATCCCGCGACGTACGCAAACAACGCACCGCTGTATCGCGAGCGAAACGCAGCTTCGGCGATTTGCAAAGCCTCGGAAGGTGAGGGGCAGGGTCGATAATTCATAGGCGCGATTTACTACCGCTTTTGGGCCGTTAGACAAGGCGACCTAAAGGCAAGTATCAAGCCGCCAAATGGCAGCTTCCCGCCTTTTCTACCGAAACCTGACAGACCGCTTACGGCCCCTGAGTGGCCATTTCGGGTAATGTGCGGGGCCTCGTCACTTACCGGCGGGCGGGGCGCCGTCAATCGTCGCTCGCCGGTGCGCAGGACAAGCTTGCCGTCTGCGTGGAAGGCGACAACATCGGTCTCGCCAAAGGCGGGCGGCCGACCACCTATATCCTCTCGCGGCGGCAATAGGCCAGGGAGCGCTACTTCCGCCAATCCGATCTGAGCGCAGCCCAGATTCAAATCCTGCACTTGGAGCCAGATCAGGATCTGTGGACGGACGAGGCCCCTGAGAGTCAACCTGCGTAGGTGAAGTATACTTTGCCACGAGCAGGATCGACAATGGTGACGCTCCCCCCGCGACCATACGAGTAGAATGAACCGTTGGAATTGATCGCGTGATTGGCCTCAGCGTCGCGGCCGCTTTCAATGGCAATCGTAAAGCCATACTTTTCGAGAAATTCGGAAATCGTTGTCCGGTGCTTATCGGGGCGTGTCTCAGTCATCATGTCGGGGTCGTGGTCGTAATGGTGCCACTCGTCAACTTCGCTCTCGTCAACGGGTGTTGGGTGCCACTTCTCCGCCCCGCCTGGCAATCGATCTCGTAGATTTTGCCCCTGGGCTATTGCCCACTCCGCGCTTGGCGCGGTTAGGAGGTAAACGACAAACCCCGTCTCATTGTCGCCGGGCATGAACCCCAGACCCCAAGCCTGCTCAAGTCGGTACTCAATGGCCTCGACCTCAAGGGGCTTCGGGACCCGGGCGAGAACATGTCTACGATCCATGAAGTAGTCAACGACATAGAAGGCGGCCACCGCGGCGGCGAGAATAAGGACAATCTTCGTAAATGTGCGAATGGTGGAGCACTCCAACAAAAGGGGTGGTCAACGGGAACCGGTCGTAAAGCCGAAAGCTCCAGTGAGGGGGCAGTATGCGGGTGTGACAGAAGCCGGACACTGATTGCTCGCCATGGAACCCGGCAATTGCGGCGGCTTTATTCGGCTGCCTCCGATTAGCAGACAGACCACTTT
>NZ_JBFUKO010000950.1:0-1414 GCF_056400805.1 Aminobacter sp. P4_H6_2 | reverse complement strand
ACATCAATCTCAAGGGTACGTTCTTCGTCACCCAGGCAGTTGGCAGGCTGATGATTGCGCAGAAGTCCGGGAGGATTATCAACATAAGCTCGCAGGCGGGGAGCGTAGTCCTCAAGGGCGAGGCAATCTACTGTATGACCAAGGCGGCGATCAATCACCTTACACGTTGCCTTGCCCTGGAATGGGCGCCATACAACATCACCGTCAACTCTGTGGCGCCGACCTTTGTGTGGACCGACGGAACAAGGCCCAGCCTCGCGGATCCTAAATTCCACCAGCACGTATTGAAGCACATTCCTCTCGGCCGGATTGGTGACCCGATCGACGTTGCTGGGATGGTCGTCTTCCTTGCTTCTCCCGCCGCCTCGCTGGTGACCGGAGCCAATATGCTGGTCGATGGTGGATGGTCTATCGCCTAGTAACACTTGCTGGCGTCGACTTGAGGCCCAGCGTTGATACTGAGCTCTATCTTGCCATGAACGCGCAGGCGAGATCTTCTGCCGGTAGTGTGCCGCAATTGTAGGTGCCGGCGTGATCGCTGCGGACGAACGACCATATTGCCGCCCCTTTGGACGTCGGGTCGCGCACTTGTCAACCTCGCGCACGGCAAGATTGCGCATCAGACTAACCTGCCTCTCCCTTCGCATATTTTGGGAATGATAGTGATGCCGAACCGTCCGCCGGCATCTACGGCCACCCGGCTGCTGCCGAATTGGCGACATTAGTGACGTCCGAAAGTCAGCAAGCGAAGCAGGGCAATGCAATGGAGTTCCGAAACAACTCGCCGGTACACGTGGAAGCTATTTACCTGGACAGGCTTTGGGCAGAGGATAGCCGGGCGGGAGGAAGCACCCGGAATCCCTTGATTTAGTGCGTCCGAACGGCTTCCGACCGTTGGTTGCAAGGGAGGAAAATCATGAAACGTATTTTCCCGCTCGCGGTATGCGCCGCGGCGTTGATGCATTGCGTTCCCTATGCCTTCGCACAGTCCGGCAGTGTCGAAAAAGCTGTCGGCGGTTATGGCTTCGAAGAAGCAGCAAAGGAGGCCCCCGGTACTAAGGACTTCCATTCGGCCGATGGTCACCTCACTTTCGCTTTGGTGACACACACGGCCGGCAATGGCTTCTTCGATCCGGTCTATGTCGGTGCGACCGTCGCCGGCAATATGATTGGCGCCAAGATCCTGCTGCTCGGCTCGGAATCACCGGTCGACGATCCTGCCCGCGAAATCGAAATCCTGAACCAGATCGTTCAGGATCCTACCATCGACGGCATCATCATGACGACACCGCAGGTCGGTGCCTATAACGATATCGTCAAAGCCGCCGAGGCAGCGGGCATCCCGATTGCCACGACAAATTCCTTTGACGGCACGATCCTCAACCGCAGCGCCATCAGCCATACCGGTCAAGAC
>NZ_JBFUKO010000949.1:0-1416 GCF_056400805.1 Aminobacter sp. P4_H6_2 | reverse complement strand
GTAGGTCCGGATGCCATCCCTTTGCCTCGCCAGTGGCTTCATCGCGAAAACCCCAGGGCGAGCGGTTGTGGATGCCGATGACGATCTTGCCTTCGCGCAAGATCCGTTCCTTGGTGGTCTCGGCCAAGGCCGTGCCACCAGTCATGATGACGATCAGCGCAAGCAATGCGCTCCACATGCGTGCAAGACGTGTTGGACTTCTCAAGCTCATTTGCTCTCTCCCTTTGATTTTTGATGTTTGGTGCCAACGCAGTCTCGCCCTCCCGCGATCCTGCAGTGCGCTCAGCCTCGCCGTGGTTGGATTTCGACCGGGCCACGACTGTCGCCAGGCCGGTCGCGTTCGCTCAGGTGCTTGAGGTCATCCAGAACCGACTGAATTTGCGGCCAGGGGAATGCCGATGTGTCGCCCTGGCTCTCGCCGCCGCCGGCAATGATTGTCAGTTTGGCGATCACGCCGCCAAGTGATTGCGCTTGTGTGGTTGAAACGGCTTCAAGCAGCTCTTCTTCAGCCTCGACGGCCTCGATCTCGGCAACACGGACACGCGAGTAACCGACCTCCTGGTCAAGCGCGTCCCAACGTGTCTGCTGATGATCTGCCAGGGCCGACTTCGACGTGCCCTTCCGATCCGTCTCTGTTGCGCCGCCAGGAACAGGAGACCCAAGGGCGATTCTTATCCGCGTCTCCAGGCGCTGCTGCAGTCGACACAGCACCACGGCCATGTGGTGTGCGTGCTCCCACTCTTGCAGCAGGACCACGCATGGGTCGACGGGTGCAAGCAACCGCGAGGCAATGCTCTCGCCGAGTCTGGCGCCAGCCGTGGCGTCACCTTTTGCATCGTCATCCACAGCACAACTCTTCCTTCGTCTCCCCGGGATGACGAAAGGCAAAGCTGTGGTATTGTCGGAATCAGCCATGATCCGAGCTCCAACCAGCTTGGGTTTGGTCAGGCCGAACAAGGTGTTGACGCACCTTTTTCGGCCGTTTGCGACCTCTACCCGTATTTGTGCGCGGTCATCGAGTAATGTCAATCAAAAATGATGAATTTCGACAATCAGAATGATATCAGTTGAGCAATGCAGAGGCGCGCGTGCTATGTTGGGATGGAGCCAGGATGAGCTGGCACGTTTTGCGGCCATATCGCGCGCCACAATAGTTGACTTTGAACGAGGCGCCCGAATTCCACATCGAAATAGTCTCACGTCAATCCGCAGAGCGTTTGAAGCGGGCGGTATTCAGTTCATTCCCGAAAACGGCGGCGGGGCGGGATTGCGGTTCGAGAAGCCGACACCCGGTGTCGGTGATTGAGGGAAAGTCTGACTTTCGCTATCTCCCATTTGAGAACTGAGCGAGCAGCGTCATAGTCAAACCGCAGCACGCTCGCATTTCGCGGTATGGGAACGGCAGCTTTGCGCCCA
>NZ_JBFUKO010000948.1:0-1417 GCF_056400805.1 Aminobacter sp. P4_H6_2 | reverse complement strand
ATTCTGTCAAGCGAAAAGGAATGTTGTCCTAGCGTCAAGCGTGGGAGTCGCCTTGGACGGGGTGAGTTTAGCGAACTAAGGGGTTTCAACTTTCGTGGATTTGGTCGGGCGTTCGGTAGATCTGAAAATTGAAACTCTTCCTTGAACGCCAATAGGCTTTCACTGGCCTGTCACACCGGAGCGCAAACTGTCCAAAGGTGTGGCAGCGCCATTCGTAAGTCATTGATTGACTGTGTCGTGGATTTTTGCCACACCGCCCGCTAAATAGCCGCCTGAATTGGGTTGACGGCTTCCGGGCGAGAACTAAACCCTAACCAGCCGCTGCAGCAAAGTTTGTAAGTTCTGCTTCCAGCAGGTCAGTTGCGAGCTGCATCGCCAGGTTGGTTGCCTCATTTAGCGTACCTCGTCCGATACCGTCGTGAACGAGTTTGCTGCGCTTCTGGTAGAGTTCGTCAAACGCCTTCGCATCGGCGTCTGAAGCTAGTGTCCTAAATTTAGTCATATAAGCTTGGCGCAGTGACTGGCGCTTTGCCGTTGTCAGCGTTCGTTGCAAAGTCTCGTGGATATCATCAGCAAGCCGTTGCTCCGAGAGATGATGCTCGAGCTCGTCAATCGCCGCTTGGAAGTCTGCATCTCGGACCGCTTGGTCGCACAAGGCCTCGACCGCTGAAATGAGTAGAATGAAACGGCCTTCGGTTTGGGCTACGAAGAAAGAGTCATTGATGAGAGCGGCACAATTCCGCTGTCGTTCAGTCAACGCGGATATGGGGTTGATCCACTTGGCCACGCTTTCTTCAAATCGCTGAGTGCCTATTAGCACGCTGCCGCGGGCTTGAAATCCAATAATGCTGACCGTGTCCTTCTTGTAGACCATGAGGCCGTGTGTTTCCGGGCGGAGTTCTCGTCCAGTATCTTTTGTTACGGCTTCATGTATTGCTGCGCTGAATTGGAGCGTGGATCGGCTGAAGCCGATGTCGATGCCTAGTTTCGAAATGGCACCGACGACTAGGAGCGTGTCTCCCAGCTTTTGACCGGCTTTGCGGGCTTCGTCTTCGGTTTCGAACCCGTTGATTTTCGCGGTCACCCAATGGCCCATGGGATAGGCTTCGTCACCCATCTCGAATGTCACGGCAGAAAAATCGGGGATGCTCACATCCAGCAGGGTACCTTTCTCAAGCTCCAGCGGCGAGAGAAGTTTAAAGCGGTAACGGGCACAATAGGTCATCAGGGAATCCGTCGTGACATCTGCTGCAGGCGCGTTTGAGAACGATTTGGCTTACGCCTTCGTAAGATCCGTTGTGTCCTTGGCGAGAGCGTCATCGATCGCAGCCGAAACCCACTTGGTAATAAGCGCCCGCGCTTCCCACAACTCCATCGGCTTTGCATGCGGCTTAGTGTGAACGGATGGATGGTGACG
>NZ_JBFUKO010000947.1:0-1419 GCF_056400805.1 Aminobacter sp. P4_H6_2 | reverse complement strand
GTACTGTCCGATCGTGTGGTCGAAATTGCATTCGGCGCTGAAGCGAGCATCCAGGCCACGCCGCCATATATTAGAACGATCAAGCTGGCGGCGCGGTTCCACGCTCTGGTTGCGGAGCGTGGAACTCACTTTTCCGCCACTCAACACTCAACAACGTCCCTGGCGGGGAAATCGTCCCAGGAGCAATCATCATACCCATGCAATGGTCGAGGAACTCTGTGGGACCGACCGAGAGCGCAGATTTAGCTCCAATGATCAATTTTTCTTGCCACCGCAACGAACCGGGCACCCGTGCGTTGTTGTATACCAGTTGCGGAGGTTTCCCTTTTTGAACGCCCTTCCCTTCAATCTGCCAGTTCATGTCGGCGACGTGGACAACGTCGAGTGGGAAATTTCCACTATTCACGATGCGCTGACGTTTCTCGAAAGATGGCCCCAAGAACGTCGCGGCCCTATTTATCAGACGGCATTGAGAGCCTGTAAGGCCTCAAAGGAAGCACGGCTGCCCTGTGGCGACGGGCGACTAGCATTTATCGGCTTCGCGCGTTCGGCCGGCATTTTTCGATCAACTGCAATCCCGATTTCTGTTGCTCCAGCGCCTCTAACACCGCGCGAGAATTTTCCGACATAGCCATTTCGAAAGGCGGCAACGCGCCAACGGCGGCTGCGCGTATGCAACCGTCCCACACGCTGCAGGGCGGTATCAATGGGTCCATACTGATAAGGCAGGGAGCCCTTCGAAACTTTCTGCAGCGAGGTTGGGTATTGGCTGAAGCGCCGATGAAGGATTGAGCCCGCGTTCCTGTTCCTCCTGGCCAACGCATCCTACGGCTGGAATTTAGAGAGAGCCGACGGGAACGAATGCAGCGCCGCGACGTTGTTATCAGGTTGTAATTGAAGGAAAAAAGATGGCTGACGCACCGAAGGTTGATCCCCCTGACATCGCTGATATCCAAAAGACGCTCGAAAAGCAGATCTCCGAACTGCGCAAGGAGATAACCAAGATCAACAAATCCATTTCGAAGCGAAGTACGGCACTGTTGGACGATGCTCGCGACACCGCGAGCGAAGTCTATGACAGCGCATCGGGGCGTGCGTCGCAGGCAGCGCAGCAGCTCCGTACGCAAGCGCAGTCTGTATCAGAGGCTGCGCGCGAGAACCCGCGGACAACCGCTGCCTTGGTCGGCATGGCCACCTTCGTCGGCATATTGATTGGCTTGGCCGCTACAAAGGCATCGAGTGACGCAAGTGGTCGCTGGTACTGATCTCAACGATTGACCATCCGACTATAGCTATTGCAGCGGCACAGTTCGGTTTCCAAGGAGAGAGCCAAATGGCGTCATCAGTCCTAATCGGCATTCTGATCACATTTCTCGTGATCGTGTTGGTCCTTTACCTCGTCCAGCGGCTGCCTATCGA
>NZ_JBFUKO010000946.1:0-1421 GCF_056400805.1 Aminobacter sp. P4_H6_2 | reverse complement strand
GCTCCTCGATGTCCCGGTCTCGATCGCAGACGTGCTGGTGACACGCCCGGACCTTGCAGGCCGTAGCATCGAGGATGTGTCGAAGGAGAGCTGGGCAAGGAGCGTCTATCTCCGCAGCATTACGCGTGGAGGGCAGGACATCCCTTTCGCGCCCGGGATCGGGGTCGAACGTGGCGACATCGTGCGGCTGGTAGGCCCAGAAGCGGCCGTATCACGTGCCGCTGAGCGCGTTGGAGTCGTCGTCGCACCAACGTCAGCGACCGACTTCTTCGTTCTTGGCCTTGCGATATTCCTTGGTGGACTTGTCGGCGTTCTCGTCACCGTTCCCATCGCGGGCATGCGGATTTCGTTGAGTACCAGCGTGGGCACGCTGCTGGCGGGTTTGGTGGTGGGGCATCTGCGCACGCGTCACCCCCTCTTCGGTCGGATACCGGATGCGGCCGTTTCACTGATGACCGCGCTCGGCCTTGCAGCCTTCGTCGCAATGACCGGTCTTCATGCCGGACCTGTGTTCATGTCTKCCATCGCCGAAGCGGGCATAGGTCTTCTGTTCGGTGGAATGATCGTCACCTTAGTGCCCATGATCGTGGGGCTTTACGTTGGCCGCTACCTGCTTCGCATGAACCCCATACTGCTGCTGGGGGGACTGGCGGGGGCGCAGACCATGACGGCCGGCATGGCAGCCGTCCAGGACCGGTCCGGCAGTCCGGTCGCCGTGCTCGGTTACACGCCGGCGGTTCCAATCGGCCACATCCTGCTCACGACATGGGGAACGGTGATCGTGGGGGTAATGGCCRGCTGATATCCGTCGTTGGGTCAGGTGCGAGAGGGATAAGTCGATGCCTGAAGAATCACCCGTCAAACTCCAGTCGAGGCAAATAAGGCGCATCTTCTTTGTTGCGCTCCTAAGGCAGCTGTATGTTTTATGGCCGATAATATCAGGGGTTCTTCTGGCCATGGTTGCGGTAGGCCTCATCATAGGAAGTATAGAAGGCTGGAGTGTGGATGAATCTCTTTATTTCACCTTTGTGACCGGCCTTACCATTGGCTACGGGGATTTTGCGCCACAACATTTCATGACGCGGATTCTGGCGGTGTTGATTGGTTTTTCTGGCATCATACTGACGGGGCTTGTTGCGGCTGTCAGTGTCCAGGCGCTGCGAGCGACGGAGACCGAGGATCCCGAAAAGAAATAGGTTCACCCGGCGACAGGATGCCAACTACCGACGGTCAGGAGAGYGATGCTGCGGAACTGACTGGTCGGAAGGCATCTTGCCGATTGCAGGCATGGACAGAAGTTCTGGGCCAGGAAAAGGAAGACGACCTTAGCTATGCTTCTTTTGCTCAAAGAAATCCGCCGCAATCCAATTCTCTGGCTGTTGGCCTTCGTGCCGGTGGTGTTCATCGCACAGCAGCTTGAG
>NZ_JBFUKO010000945.1:0-1439 GCF_056400805.1 Aminobacter sp. P4_H6_2 | reverse complement strand
CACCAATGCGCGTTTGCCATTATCCCATTTGAGATGAATTCAGCCACAACTAATATCTCATATGCTATTGAAATAACTATCATAGTTGCACTGCCTCGTGTTGACGCGCGCGGCATTCGCCTTTCCCTTTGCAGCTTGCATTTTCCTTGACCGAGGCATGTATGTGCGGTCCTACTAATATTTTTACAGCACTGTCAGGAAAAATGTTTGACAGCGAAATCAAACTGCCGCAACGTAACGAACCGATGGAAGTTTGCCTCGAATGAGGAGATGAGAGGCGCGCCACGCATCCAAATGTCTGCCGGAACCTGGGGTCGTTCAGATAGGAGAACCCCGCTTGCTAGCTCCCTTCCCGAAATCAGACGGACGCAACGGCTAAGGTCAGCCTCGTCCGAACGGGCGCTGCGAGGACCCTGCCCCGCCAGACACACAAGCCTGCCCCGAGCCGAAGCGTTGATGCTTCTTCAGCGCCAGGACATCGGTGTTCATTTAGTCTTTGGAGGAGGATGAAATGACCGTCACTTCAACCGACAATGAAATGCGTCGGGAACTGGACAGACGACTGACCATCATTGCGGACCCAAGCTATGAGGATCCGGCGCGAACCGACATTTCGGGCCGCGACATCGGCATCTGGTTCGCCGTCACGTCCTTTATTCTCGTCGTCGCGATTGCCATGTGGGTCGGGGGCAACTGATGGCCCCCCCACCCAAATTCACTGGCGCAAGCGCTGCCTTCGGCACACTTCCCGTGCTGAAAGAGGAACGCGAGATCGGCTTCCTCGATCATTCCTGGATCAATATCGGCCTCGCCATCGCCACCTGGGCATTCTTGCTCGGCGGCAGCACGGCCCTGGTTGTCGGCGCCCGCGACGGCATCTATGCGATCATCATCGGCAACGTCATCGGCGTGTCGATCATGGCCGTCAGCGTCTGCATCTCGACCGGCAAATTCGGCATCGAGCAATTCACCTTGATGCGCAGCGTCTTCGGGCCGACCGGCATTTTGATCCTCGTCGGGTTCTTCCTTGCCATATACGGCGTCGGCTGGTCGGCGGTTCTGTCGATCATGTTCGGGCGCGCCATCAGCGGCGTCATGAACCAGGTCGGCGGCACCCATATCGGCGAAAACGATCTCGGCGTGACCCTCTTCGCCATCCTGGCGATCGGAATCTCGTGGCTACTGCTGTGGAAAGGCCCGACCGCCGTCAAATGGCTCAACCGCTTTGTCGGCCCCGGCAAGCTCATCTTGTGCTTCAGCATCTTGTTTCTGATCTTCAGCCACAAGAGCTGGAGCGACATCAGCAGTGCGGCTCCCCTTGCACCGTTCGACGACCACCGGCTCAACTTCATGATCGCCGTCGAATTCAACCTGGCGGCCGGTTTTGGCTGGTGGCCAGTGCTGGGCAACATCTCGCGCTTCACGCGCACCCCGCGCGC
>NZ_JBFUKO010000944.1:0-1449 GCF_056400805.1 Aminobacter sp. P4_H6_2 | reverse complement strand
TGAGGGCATATTGCGCAACTCCCTGCATCTCGGGAAACTTCGCTAGCACAGCGAATGCCGCATAGATCCATGCAAGTCGCCCGCCTCCTTCCCGCAACGCGATTCGGGCAGTCTGCAGTGGATATGCTCCAAAGAGCAGCAAGAATGCGGGATGCAATGCCACCGCGCCCAGCAGCGCGACCAATGGCAGAAGGCAGCCCCAGAGCAAGGCACGCAGAACGTTGCGTCCCCATATACCTTCAGGCGATCCAAGATGACGATGCGCCACCTCCGCGAAGGCGTGACCGGCGCGTTTCGACCTGTTCCACCATTGGCCAAAGCGCGTGATGTTCGCATCGTGCAGCGTCATCTCGGCATCCAGTCGGTAGATCTTCCAGCCGACGGAGCGCAGACGTACACACATTTCCGGTTCCTCGCCGGCAATGAGGTCCGCCGAATAGGCGCCGACAGCTGCCAATGCGCCAACACGCGTCAGGCAATCGCCGCCACAGGCGAGCGCGTCGCCAATCGGCGTATCCCATTCGCGATCGCACAAGGCGTTGTAGAGCGTCGCATCCGGGAAGCGTTCTCGACGACGGCCACAGGCGACCGCGTAATCTGGATTTTCGACAAGAAATCTTGTGGCCTTTGCCAGCCAGCCTTCGACGATCTGACAATCGCCGTCGACGAACTGCATAAATTCAGCTTCCGGAACCAGCCTGCGGAGTTCGGAAAATCCTGAATTGCGCGCCCGCGCCGCTGTGAACRGAATGGTCATGTCAAGCCGGACAACGGTTGCGCCCAGTCTTTCTGCCGCCTCGGCGCTGCCGTCAGTAGAGCCGGAATCGACATAGACCGTCGTTGCGAGACGCTCGCCGAGGCTTTCGAGACAGGTGATCAGGCGGGGCCCCTCATTGCGGCCGATCACCACAACGCCAACCGTTGGAACAGCAAGGTTCATGAGCGGAACGCCACCAGCACACCTTCAAAAGTCGTTCCATAGCCGGCTTGATAACGCACGAAGGAAAACATCAGGATAAGCAGCACGAGCAGTGCGGTAGTCGCCATATCCTGGCGGAAAAAGGCGATCTGCTCCCGGTACTGCCCAAACAGGATCGGTATGTAACGGCTGAGTTCGCTGGCGGCGATCATCACGATYGCGCCGGCGATTCCGTAGAACTGCAAACCTAGCGGGATGGCCACGACCATGAACACGAGTTTCGCCATATTGCCCGCCGCCCCATAAAGTGGCCGGCCCAGACCGAGCAGCGAATATTCCGATATCGTGCACAGGAGTGAAAACCAGACGCCGAGAAGCAGGATTGGCAGAATCCATCCCGCATCATGATAGCGCGTGTCGTAGATGAGCCAGACAGCGAAATCGGACACCGAAACGCCGAAACCGATGCAGACGGCGAAGGCAAGCAGGAGCTTCAGTCGCAATGGGCCCATCTCGCCGCGGAGCGCGGT
>NZ_JBFUKO010000943.1:0-1455 GCF_056400805.1 Aminobacter sp. P4_H6_2 | reverse complement strand
TCACTATTTGACRCACTTCATTGCGGCACTTCGGGGGGGATTCGATGGCCAGGCTGATTGCTCGAACAAGTCTTTTTTCCAGCACCGTCATGCTGGCGGTTCTGTCATACAGCGGTGCTGCCGGAGCGCTCGATAGCAGCAGTGCCAACACCAAGGTGGTCGTGACACCGCTTGCCTCGACCACGGTGACCGCCAGCGGGCAGCCGATCGTGCTGCCGCAGAAGAACGTGCAGGTGTTGGTGTCTTCTTTCGAGATCCCGCCAGGAGCCACGTTGCCGGTACACAAGCACCCGTCCGCGCGCTACGCCTACGTGCTTGAGGGCCAATTGCAGGTGACCAATGTCGATACTGGCAAGAGCACCAGTTACAAGAAGGGCGACTTCATCGTCGAGATGATTGGTACCTGGCATCAGGGCTCAAATGTTGGGGCCGAACCTGTCAAGCTCTTGGTGATCGATCAGGTCGAGGAAGGCACCCCCAACACCGTGCTGAAGCAATAGGCGATTGTCCTACTCGTGCCTGAGCGCTTCGATCGGGTCGAGCCGGGCGCCGCGCAGGGCTGGGAAGAAGCCGAAGACCATGCCGATCAGCGCCGAAAAGCCGACGGCGAGCAGCACCACAGCCAGGCTCGGGGCGAACGGGATGGATAGCGCCAGCGACGCAGCCCAGGCCAGCGCCAGGCCGATGGCGATGCCGATCAGCCCGCCAAGCAGCGACAGCACCGTAGCCTCGACCAGAAACTGGACGAGGATATGCTTTTCATGMGCGCCGATGGCSAGCCTGATGCCGATCTCGCGYGTGCGCTCGGTGACCGATACCAGCATGATGTTCATGATGCCGATGCCGCCGACMAGCAGGCTGACGCCGGCGACRGCGCCCAGCATGCCGGTCATGGTGGCGGTGGCACTCGCCATGGCGTCGGCGATCTGGGTCATGTCGCGCACCGAAAAATCGTCCTCGCGGTCGGCGGTGACGCGGCGCGTGTCACGCATGATGTCTTCGATGCGCGCCTGGACCACCTGCGTGGGGGTGACGTCGTCGGCTGCGATATAGATCGTTTCGATGTCGCGGTTGCCGGCGATGCGCCGCTGGAAGGCGGAGAGCGGCATCAGAACGACATTGTCCTGGTCCTGGCCAAAACCGGAATAACCCTTGGGCTCGAGCAGGCCGATGACCTTGCAGCTCATGCGGCCGACTCGGATGGCCGCCCCGTCGGGATCGCCGGCACCGAAGAATTGCTGGCGCACTGTTTCGCCAATCAGGCAGACATTGATGCCGCCACGCACTTCGGATTCACTGAAGGGACGGCCAGACGTCACCTTCCAGTCGCGGGCGTCGAGATAGGCGTTGTCGGTGCCGGTGATGGAGGATGTCAGGCTCTCCGTGCCGAAGACGACGCGTACCTGCTTCTGCGACGCGGGAGAGACCGCGCGGACGCCTTCGAGATGCGCGGTC
>NZ_JBFUKO010000942.1:0-1457 GCF_056400805.1 Aminobacter sp. P4_H6_2 | reverse complement strand
GTGTTGGGCGCCGACTTCATCCGCACGGCCCGCGCCAAGGGCGCGTCGGAGTTCCGCGTCGTCACAAGGCATGCGTTGCGCACGGCGCTGATACCTGTGGTGACGCTGATCGGCCTGCAGATCGGCTCGCTGCTCGGCGGCGCAGTCATTGCCGAAACCATATTCGGCTGGCCAGGCATCGGCCGGCTGGCGGTCGGCTCCATCGTCTCCAGCGATTTTCCGATGGCCCAAGGCTGCATCATGGTGCTCGCCTGCGGCTTCATCGTGGTCAATTTCGTCGTCGATGCACTCTACGGCCTGCTCGATCCCCGCATCCGGAGCAAGGTCCGATGAGCACAGACGTCACCGCCCCCCAAACGGCAAATCTCGCGGGTACTTCGCGACCGCACCTGCTCCGGCGCCTCGCCCGCGATCCTCTGGCCCTCATCGCCCTGATCTTCCTGGTCGTGATTGTCGTTGCGGCCATTCTTGCGCCCGTGCTGTCGCCGTTCGATCCCTACGACACCAATCTCAGGATGCGGCTCCGCCCACCCGGCGGCGAACATCTGCTAGGCACCGACACCCAGGGGCGGGATCTGCTGACCCGCTTGCTCTACGGCGCCCGGACAACGTTGGCACTCGGATTTGCCAGCATCGTCGTCGGTAGCCTGGTCGGCACCAGCATCGGGTTAGCCGCCGCCTTCTACCGCCGGCTCGAGGGTCCGCTGATGCGGCTGGTCGACATCCTTTTGTCGTTTCCGTCGATCCTGTTT
This sequence comes from Aminobacter sp. P4_H6_2, assembly GCF_056400805.1. NCBI lineage: Bacteria > Pseudomonadati > Pseudomonadota > Alphaproteobacteria > Hyphomicrobiales > Phyllobacteriaceae > Aminobacter > Aminobacter sp. P4_H6_2. The sequence goes on along the minus strand of NZ_JBFUKO010000942.1, from coordinate 705 downwards.
GGCCTGGCCCTGGCGGCAATGCTGGGCGTCGGCATGGACAGCCTGGTCATTGCGCTCGGCCTGTCTGCTGCGCCGCCCATCGCCCGTGTCGCTCGCGCCACTGCCGCCTCGGTGATGCAGGCGGAATACATGGATGCCGGCCGCGTCATCGGCCTGTCCGACGGCGCCCTGATCCGGCGCTATCTGTTGCGCAACTGCGCCGCCCCTATCGTCGTCTACTGCTCGTTGCAATTCGGCGAGACGATCCTTCTCGCCGCGTCACTTGGCTTCCTCGGCCTTGGGCTGCAACCGCCGACGGCGGAACTCGGCAGCATCGCCGCTGAAGGGCGCAGTTTCATCTTCCTGGCACCGCATGTCTCGACCGCAGCTAGCCTGCTGATCTTCATGATCGTGCTGTCCTGTAACCTGCTGGGGGATGCGTTTCGCGACCTCACCGACCCGAAGCTGCAGCGATGACCCCCAACGTACCCCTGATCGAGGTCCGCGGCTTGCGGGTCGGCTTCCACACCTCGGGCGGCACGGTGGCGGCCGTCGACGACATCGACTTCACCGTCCGTGCCGGCGAAACCCTGGCGATTGTCGGCGAGTCCGGCTCGGGCAAGAGCGTCATGTCGCTGTCGCTGCTGCGCCTGGTCCCGAGCGCAATCACTGCCGGCGAAATCCTGTTTTGCGGCGAAGACCTGTTGACCAAGCCGGCCCACGCAA
>NZ_JBFUKO010000941.1:0-1464 GCF_056400805.1 Aminobacter sp. P4_H6_2 | reverse complement strand
CGATGCCGGCGCTTTCCGCCTTGATCTCGTCCTTGGAGATGGCGCGCAGGCCGAGCCCGAACTTCGAGTGCTTGATCTTGTAGCTCGCCCAGACCGAGAAGGCGGCGATCGCCAGCATGRCATAATAATACGGCACCTTGGACCACTGCACCGACAGGTCGTTGGGCGGCAAGGTCAGCCCGTTGGCGCCGCCGATGAAATGCCAGTTGTCGAACAGAATTCGGGCGATCATCAAAAGGGCGATCGACGAGATGATGAAGCTCGGGCCGCGCACCTTGAGCGTGACCATGCCGACCAGATAGCCGAATACGGCGGCGACCAGGCCGGCAAGCGGTGCCGTGATGATCGTGGATATGCCGTAGCGCGCCAGGATCATGCCCGAGAAGTAGCCGCCAATGCCGAAGAACACGGCATGGCCGAGCGAGACATAACCGGCGAAGCCGCCGAGAATGTTCCAACCCGAAGCCATGGCAACGTACGATGCCGTGAACAAGACGAGACGCAGGACGTAGTTGTAGTTGCCGGTGAACTGCAGCAGCGGCAGCGCAGCGAGCGCTGCCAGGAGCGCCATCGGAAACCAGGTCGCCCGGACCTGATCGGCCTTGCGCGACAGTTTTTCGTTGTGGACCCGGCGCGCCTCGACGACTGCGCTGGCGCTCGATTCCTGAAGGGAAACGGCCATCATGCCAACTCCGGTTTTTCGCCGAACAGCCCTTGGGGCCGCACCAGCAGAATGACGAACAATGCGAGGAAGAAGGTCAGCGTCGACCAGGTCGCGCCAATCCAGGTGCCGACGAAGGCAGCGACCACCGACAGCATCAGCGCGGCGAGCACGGTGCCGAGGATGCTGCCCATGCCGCCCAGCACCACGACCGACATCAGCATGGCGATCCATTCCCAGTGCTTGGCCGGGAAGAAGCTGAACACGAAACTGACCAGCGAGCCGGCGGCACCCGCAAGGCCGAGACCGATGGCAAAGGCGAGGATGCTGATGAACTGGACGTTGACGCCGAGCAGTTCGGCCGCCTCGCGGTTCTGGGTGGTGGCGCGGATGGCGTAGCCGAGCCGCGAGTATTTCAAAAACAGCGACAGCACCGCGATGATGGCCAGCGAGACGATGCCCGCATAAAGCTGGCCCTTGGGCACGAAGACGTCGCCGATGAAGAACGCTTCGGTGGCGTAGTCGGGAGAGGTGACGCGCTGCGTGTTGGTGAACATCGCGCCGAGGAAGCCTTCCACCATCATCGCCAGCGCGAAGGTGAGCAGAACCGTCATTTCCGAATATTTGGCGCTCTTGGCTTCACGCTGGAACATCAACCGGTAGAGCAGGACGCCGATTGCCGCCATGATGAGGGCTGCGACCGGCAGCATTACCAGCGGGTCGACGCCGAGCGTCTTGAAGCCCCAATAGGTGATGTAGGCGCCGCCGATGATCAGCGAGGGATGCGCGAGATTGACGATGCT
>NZ_JBFUKO010000940.1:0-1465 GCF_056400805.1 Aminobacter sp. P4_H6_2 | reverse complement strand
CCTTTCCACGACCCAGGGCCGCATCGCCACGGGCTTCCGCGTCGCTGAAGCTTCCGACAACGCCGCTTACTGGTCGATCGCCACCACCATGCGTTCCGACAACAAGGCCAACTCGGTCGTGCAGGAYKCGCTCGGGCTCGGCGCYGGCAARRTCGACACCGCCTACACCGCGATGAACAAGGCCATCGAAGTCGTCGACAAGATCAAGGAAAAGATCCTCGCGGCCAAGAACGCCGGCACCGAAGATCGYAAGAAGATCCARAGCGAAATCGCAACCTACCAGKCRCAGCTCAAGGACAAYATCGCCGGCGCCAACTATGCCGGGTCGAACCTGCTCAAGACCGGTTCGACTGCGACCGACGCGACAAATTTCAGCGTCATGACCTCCTACAATCGCGACTCGGCGGGCAAGGTCACTACAGGTCAGATCGATGTTGCACTCAGCAACGTTCGCCTGGTCAATACGGACGCTGCAGCCAAAAACGGCGTGCTCGATACAGAAACGGCCACGACCGGTGCGGGCGCTGTCACAGTCTCTGTCCTGACCCTGAGTGTCAGCACGGCAACGCTGGACAGCAAGGATTTCGACGACATGCTGACCGGCGTCGAAAAGGCACTCGGCTCAATGGCGACTGGCGCTGCAGAACTCGGTGCCTCCAAGGCTCGTATCGACATGCAGAAGGACTTCGTGTCCAAGCTCAGCGACTCGATCGACCGTGGCGTCGGCCAGCTCGTTGACGCCGACATGAACAAGGAATCGACCCGTCTGCAGGCCCTTCAGGTCCAGCAGCAGCTCGGCATCCAGGCTCTGTCGATTGCCAACTCCAACACCCAGTCGATCATGTCGCTCTTCCGCGGCTAATATCGGCAAATGTCGTCTCAGACATGAAGCTCGGGCCACATCTCGGTGTGGCCCGATTTCGTTTGGGCAGTCGCATCGGTTAAGATGGGCTAACAAATATTCAAATAAAACAGCAAGTTAATCGCAATTAACCATAATACTTAGAATTTTAATAGGAATTTTCCGCCAGATTACCCCTCATGGCGGGTGACCTTCCYWGAAGCGCTCATTGGCATGATGCCTCTCCGCCATACCGGCCGATCCGGTATGTCCCTGTACCTTTGCATTCTTTAGGGGCGTTATTCCCATGWCCAGCATCAACACCAACACCTCGGCAATGACTGCATTGCAGTCGCTTTCCGCAACCAAYAAGAACCTTTCCACGACCCAGGGCCGCATCGCCACGGGCTTCCGCGTCGCYGAAGCTTCCGACAACGCCGCTTACTGGTCGATCGCCACCACCATGCGTTCCGACAACAAGGCCAACTCGGTCGTGCAGGATTCGCTCGGGCTCGGCGCCGGCAAGATCGACACCGCCTACACTACACCGCGATGAACAAGGCCATCGAAGTCGTCGACAAGATCAAGGAAAAGATCCTCGCGGCCAAGAACGCCGGCACCGAA
>NZ_JBFUKO010000939.1:0-1466 GCF_056400805.1 Aminobacter sp. P4_H6_2 | reverse complement strand
ACCTACCACAAGACACCGTTGTGGCCTGCCTGCTTAAAGCTAGACTCCGACATGCAATCCGAACTCACTCTCCATTGAGCCGTGCCGGGTAAGTTTGTCCTTGCTCCACCGCACTTTGCTGGGAAAGCGCCTGCCGCCGCCGAGCAATGATCGCGGGATCGGTCATGAAATCCGTCCGCTTACCCGGCTTGCGGCCACGCGGTTTGTAGCCAATCTTCTCGCTGTTCGTCTTCACGGCCGGCTTCGTCTGCTGCTCCTGACGTTCCTTGATGTAGGCCAGGACATCACCGAGCCGCTTGTTCTCGATGATCGCCGCATGGCTCACCCGCTGGTCCTTATCGAACACCCGATAGGGCAGGGAATGGCCTTTCCAGCGCACATCCAATCGACCATCCGCATAGGCATAGGTCTCGACATAGCGACCAGCCAAACCGCGCGTCACCTCGGTCTCCTCAAGCATGATCCGCTGGCGCTCGAACGAAAATGTCAGCTGCGATCCAACATAGCGCTGCTCGCGTTTGCACAGGATCTCTTTGAGCCGATCGGGCGCCAGATTCATTGACCGATGCAGATCATCGGGTCGGGCAGGGACGATCGCAAACCGCGCGTTGTGGTGCTCTATGAAGCCAGGCAGAAATGCATTGCCAGCCTCCATGTCGTCGATACCCGCCAGCCTTAATTCTTTGACCAGCCGATCCTGCAGCGTTCGGTTGGCGCGCTCGACCCGACCTTTGGCCTGACTGGAATTTGCGCAAAGAATCTCGATATTTAGCTCGCAAAGCGCACGGCCGAACTGGGTCATGCCCTGGCCGCCCTTGGCATCCTTCTTCGTCACCCGGAACACCGAATGCTTGTCGGAATAAAAGGCGACGGGAGCACCGTGGTCCTTCAAATAGAGTTCCAGCGCCTCGAAATAGCTGAAGGCACTTTCCGAGCGTACGAAGCGCAACTGCATCAGCTTGCCGGTCGCATCATCGATGAACACTAGCAATGAACATGGGTCAYCGCGATCTTCGAACCAACGATGCTCGGAGCCATCGATTTGGACCAGTTCGCCATACGCCTCGCGCCGCAACCGCGGCTGATGAAACGTCCGCCGCTGCTTGCGCGACAACCACAGGCCGGCCTCCGACATCCATTGGCGCAAGGTCTCGCGCGAAACCGTCAGCCCGTCGAACTCCGCAAGCTTCTCCGCCGCCAGTGTCGGACCAAAGTCCGCATAGCGCTCGCGCACGATCTCCATGGCATAATCGCGCACGCCGTCACAAATCCGATTGTTCGATGGGCGGCCGATCGCCTTGTGTCGGATCGAGCCCGCGCCGCTCGTCTTCATCCGTTCCAGCAGCCGGCGCACCTGGCGCGGGCTCAGCGCCAGAACATGCGCTGCCGAAACGATCGTCGTCCGGCCGGCAACAACCTTCGACAAAACTTCGATCCGTTGCAGATCGCGCTCGCTCATCGCAATC
>NZ_JBFUKO010000938.1:0-1467 GCF_056400805.1 Aminobacter sp. P4_H6_2 | reverse complement strand
ATTGGCCGATGCCGTTGGAGGCACGCCGGCGGTGGCGGAAGATCCCCCGCGTTAMCTGGACCTTCTGTTTGCGGCTGCGGTGCGCCACGGCAAGCCGGTCGACTTGCATCTGGACGAACACCTCAATGCCGAGCGGCCGCTGTTTGACGCGGTGTTTGAACGGGTTCGCAAATACGGCATGCAGGGCAGGACCGTGCTTGGCCATGCATCGGTGTTGAGTGCGCTGCCGCGCAGCGAGTTCGAACGCATCCGCGACCAGATGCTCGAACTGCAGATCGGTGTCGTGACCTTGCCCGCTGCCAACCTCTATCTCCAGGGTCGCAGTCACGACCTGCTGCCGCCACGCGGTTTGACGCGGGTCGCAGAGTTGATGCGCGCGGGCGTTCCGATAGCCACCGCTTCCGACAACATCCAGGATCCATTCGTGCCGACTGGGTCGGGCGACATGCTCGAGATCGCGCGCTGGACACTTCTGGCCGGCCATCTGCGTGGTGACGAACTTGCGACAGTTTACGAGATGATCACCAGCATCCCGGCCAAACTGATGGCCTTGGGGAGTGACTACGGCGTCCGCGAGGGCGCTTGGGCCGATCTCGTCATCAGCGACTGCGACGATGCCAGTGCGCTGGTGGCGTCAGGGCCGGACCGGATGCAGGTATTAGCCAAAGGGAAGCCGGTTCTGGGAGGAGCCGAGCTGCCATGTGCGGAGGTCTGCGCGATGGTGGAGAAAAGCTGACCGACGAGCAAAATCGTCGGGAAGGCATGATGACAAAAACAAGGGAGGAGCATCATGATGATCACGAGAAGGATTTATCTGGCGGGAATGACGGCTGTGGCTGCGGCCTTGGTCTTTGGACCAGCGGCCGCTCAGGACAAGCCGTTCAAGATGGGACTTCTGGTCCCGGGCAGCGTGTCTGAAGAGGGCTGGAACCGCATCGGCTACAACGCGCTCAAGGGCGTTGAAAAGGAACTTGGAGCACAGGTCAGCTATGTCGAGCTGGCACAGAACCCGGCATCCTTCGAAAAGGCGTTCCGCGACTTTGCCAGCCAGGGCTACAACGTCATCCTCGGCCACGGTTTCGAACTGCAGGATGCGGCACTTGCCGTAGCACCTGAATACCCAGACACCGTCTTTCTGGTCTCCTCGAGCTATGTCGCCGAGGGCAACGTTATTGGCCTGAACACCGATACCAGCCAGCCTTTCTATCTGATGGGTGTGATCGCAGCGAAAACCGGCAAGAAGGCCGGGCTCGTCGGGGGCATGGAAATTCCACCGATCAAGGAAGCCTTCGAAGGCTTCACGAACGGCGCCAGGAGTGTTTCTCCGGATTTCCCGATCAGCGAGGTCTACATCGGCAATTTCACCGACACGACCGCGACCAAGGAAGCCAGCCTCAGCATGATCGCCCAGGGTGCTGACTTTGTGGTGCCGAACGCCTCCGGCGCGACGGTAGGCGGTTACCAGGC
>NZ_JBFUKO010000937.1:0-1469 GCF_056400805.1 Aminobacter sp. P4_H6_2 | reverse complement strand
CTTGTTAACTGTGTGAGTTGAGAGCTCAAACAAAGCCAGTCCGCGAGCGGCCGCTGCTCGCAGGATTGACAGCGCTCGGCGTCTCCGCTTTTGCTGTATCGGGACCGAATAGCCAGGGCCGTTCCTGGAGCTGGGACATTTGGTTCGGTCGTTTGGACATTCATGCAGCGTGGTAAGTGATGGCGACCGCACTCACCTCCGAACTGATCCGTGCCGCGAATGAGACTGATCGATTGACCGAACAAGATAAGGCACGGCTGCTCCAGCGCGCCGCGTCGACCATAAGGAATTACCGCGAGATCATCGCCTATTCCGAGACGCCTGCGAACGATACAGGACAAGGCGACATCGTGTTCGAACTCAACGCGATGGCAAGCGCGATCGATCTGTTCCCGGCCGAAAAAGTGCAAGCTATGCTTTTGGAGGCTGTCGAAGTCATCAAGGCGTGCAAGATGCTGCTCGAGGAAAAGCGGAAGATTTTGGAATAGCTCTGGGGAGGGCTTGGGGATGGACATCCGCTTGCGCCGCTACATCTTGCTGTTCGGAGCGCTTACAGCGGCCGCTCCGTTTGTGGCATGGGCCCTGATCACTGCGCTTCCTCAATACCAAGAGACTATCACTGACATCTTTGGCATCCCGGTCGCCTTCGCGATCACACAATCCACGGCGTACTACTTCTTCTTCCGAAACAGGCGCTTACCTTCCCCCAGCGAATATTGGCGACTGGTGGGCTACTGCACGGCTATTGGCGTCGGGCTGGCAATTGTCTCGGTTTGGCTGTCCGGCTCGTTTGACGATTTGTCATCAGGGTTCGTCGTGTTCATGCTGGCCATGATGATCGGCGTTCAATCCGCGGTGCTGGTTATCGCCTTCTCAAGCTTCATGGGGCGATCGATGTTGAAGCACCTGGAGAAGATCGATCAAAGGCAGAAGCAGAAGATCGTGGAGTAGCCCCCGCAAAATTGCCGATTGGTAGCCCAATGGTGAGGACGATCATTGCAATCGAATGCCTAGCCATCGCGGTGCCGGTGGTGCTGATCTTCGGGATACTTGGCTTCATCGCCTGGGGTGGTCATTGCCCTCAGGGAAACCGATGTGCTGCTGACCGCTTCCTATTGTGGGTGTGTGCTGTCATCGTCCTAGTCAGTGCGAGTGCCTGTGTCGCGGCGTCGCGATATCTATGGCGCTCTTGGCGCTTGAAGTCATGAAGGCCTACAGGGTGTTGCTCGAAGAAAAGCGAAAGCTTTAGAATAGCTCTGGGGAGGGCTTGGGATGAAGGAAAGGCTCCTAGCCACTATGGCAATGCTCGCGGTCGCCGGGTGCACATCGCCGCCTGCCGAGTATGCAGCCACCCTCTCGACCCAAGACCCAAAATGGCGGTCTCCAGAGTGCGAACAAATCCGCGCAGCGGCATTGAACCACGAGGCTGGAGAAAAGAAGACATTGAGCATACCGGCCGGTCTGTTGCT
>NZ_JBFUKO010000936.1:0-1470 GCF_056400805.1 Aminobacter sp. P4_H6_2 | reverse complement strand
GATCATGCCGCAATACGCCATCCAGCGGCTCTATGAACTGACCAAGCATCTCGACACTTACATCACGACAGAGGTCGGCCAGCACCAGATGTGGGCGGCACAGCACTATGGCTTCGAAAAGCCCAACCGTTGGATGACCTCGGGTGGCCTCGGCACGATGGGCTATGGCCTGCCGGCGGCACTGGGCGTGCAGATCGCGCACCCGGAATCGCTGGTTATCGACATTGCCGGCGACGCCTCGGTGCAGATGTGCATCCAGGAGATGAGCACGGCGATCCAGTATGGCGCGCCGATCAAGATCTTCATCCTGAACAACCAATACATGGGCATGGTGCGCCAGTGGCAGCAGCTGCTGCATGGCAACCGGCTGTCGCACTCCTACACCGAGGCGATGCCTGATTTCGTCAAGCTCGCCGAAGCCTATGGCGGTCACGGCATTCGCTGCGACAAGCCCGACGAACTCGATGACGCGATCAAGGAAATGATTTCGGTGAAGAAGCCGGTGATCTTCGATTGCCGCGTGGCAACGCTCGCCAATTGCTTCCCGATGATCCCTTCGGGCAAGGCGCATAACGAGATGCTGCTGCCAGACGAGGCGACCGACGAGGCGGTTGCCAACGCCATCGACGCCAAGGGCCGCGAATTGGTGTGACGGATCGCGTGCGGCCTTCATGGAAGGCCGCACAATCAACGAGTTAGCGCAACCGCCTAAGATCGAGATTCATCTTATGAACGCACAGCTACAACCCACCGGTTCGGCCTATTTCATCGCCAAGGAAACCGAGAATCCGGAAAACCACACGCTATCGGTGCTGGTCGACAACGAACCGGGCGTGCTCGCCCGCGTCATCGGCCTGTTTTCGGGCCGCGGCTACAACATCGAAAGCCTGACCGTCTCCGAAACCGAGCACGAGAAGCATTTGTCGCGCATCACCATCGTGACGCGCGGCACACCGCATGTGCTCGAGCAGATCAAGCACCAGCTCGAGCGCATCGTGCCGGTGCATCGTGTCGTCGACCTGACTGTCATGGCGCAGGAGCTTGGCACCGGTGGCGCGCTGGCGCGCGAACTGGCGCTGGTCAAGGTTGCCGGCACAGGCGAGGCTCGCGTCGAGGCGTTGCGCTTGGCCGAAGCCTTCCGCGCCAAGGTGATCGACRCAAACACCGAACATTTCATCTTCGAGCTGACCGGCAAGGTGTCGAAGATCGAGCAGTTCATCGCCATCATGAAGCCGCTTGGCCTGGTCGAAATCTGCCGCACCGGCGTTGCTGCGATGAACCGCGGCCCGCAGGGCATGTGACAAACAATGCCGCCCGCGGCCGAAAGGCGCGAGCGGTGTTTGTTCAGAAGCCGACGTTTTCGTTGATGTAGAAGGTGTTGAGCAACGAAACGCGCGGCTGTTCTATGGTCGTGTGGATTTTCGGGCGGCCATGCCAGCTCATCTTCATCAGCGAGTGATAGGCTTTCAG
>NZ_JBFUKO010000935.1:0-1478 GCF_056400805.1 Aminobacter sp. P4_H6_2 | reverse complement strand
CTCATACTCGCCTCGCAATTTAACGTGAGGGTGAGCGCCGCCCTTGCTTTGCTGTGCGGACTGCTCGGAACGACCGTCGTATCTTGGTACGCCTTTAGGTTCGGTCTCAGCGTCAAGATAGCCTACGTAATCCTACTCGCCCTTGGCGTTGCGGTGTCAACCTTCGTCGCCGCAAAGGCACTACGTCGAAATTCAGCCAAAGCCCTAATGCAGACTTATGCGCCTTCGCTATTCATGGCGGGAGCTGCCTTTGTCATCCCAGTATTTGTCTACAGCCTGTTGAGTTATGCTAGGATCGAGACGGGCGCTTTGCCACTTCTAACTGCGGGCAACAATGACATATTCGCCTACTTAAAGCTTGGCGATGTTCTCCGCAATCTGCCAGATGTGACGACTGCGGTGGGCTCTTGGGATGTGAAGGGAGTGATTTCGATTGACGCCTTTGGCGCTTTCAATCTCGTGTCTCTCTCATCGTTCACCCTGAACACAAGTGTAGAACAGATAGCAATCCCTCTCCTAGGGATGGCTGTTGGGGTGTTTGGCCTCAGCATTGCAACGATATGCAAGAGAATTTTCAATCTTCCTCTTTGGATTTCGATTGCCATCTCAGTTGTATTCACCACAACACCGGTTATCGCCTACGTTGTTCTTAACTATTTCCTCGCCCAGGTACTATTCACAGGGGTTCTTTTGGTAACGTTGCTTCACGTAGCAGAGATGGCAAGTGAGCGAGAGAGCTTGATGAATGCCGGCTTGGCAGCTGCTGCCTTATCGGCATTAGTCATGTTCACTTATCATCCGTGGTTCGTACAATACATGATGCTATCGTCGGCTGCCATTGGTGGCGCTCTAGTCCTGCGCAATTCGTCGTACACCGTAAAAGCATTCGCCGTCGCGACTGCTTACGCGCTCTGTGTTTTCGTGGCATCGAATCTGTTTTCAGTGATGATGAGCGTTGATCGCTACATTATGAGCACGAAATATTTGATCGCCGCCGCTTCTACTGTGGACGCAGGGTGGCCTCTGCCCTTCATCAATCTTGCGCTATTTTTGGGATTGCCAGTTAACTGGTCGCAAATCCCGGCCAACGGCCAAGTCGAAATCAACTACATACTCCCTGGTATTTTGATACTCGCTACCTGCATGGCATTTTACTGGAGATCAGACAAAGAGGAAGGACGAAACGGGCGTCGTTTTCTAGCGATAAGCTTTATTGCTGCGGTCGTTCTTTATCTCGCTATTTGGGAGCTATATGGCGAATCATATCGGCAATGGAAATTCGCGGCAACGCTCACCATGCCCCTCGGGTTCATCGTTACAGCCTGCGGTCTCTTCGCCTTTCTTCGCTCACAGTTACGGTTTCGACAAAATGGTTAGAGTAGCCGTCGTTCTCATCGTATTTGCACTCGTGCTCGTCAGCAACGTCTACGAATACATCTATCAATGGAGCGCGACGGCCGTTTCGTTCGACCCTGGCC
>NZ_JBFUKO010000934.1:0-1484 GCF_056400805.1 Aminobacter sp. P4_H6_2 | reverse complement strand
GAGTTGTGCGGAGCTTGTTGCGGCGGCCAGGGAATGGCGGTGGCGGCGTCCGTCGTTAGATTGCATATGCGCTCGAAAGCCAAACGTTCGGCCGGGCGGCAGTGAAAGGACTTGGACAAGATGAGCAAGGTCAGCAACGGCGGCGGCGACTCCAAGAACACGCTCTATTGCTCGTTCTGCGGCAAGAGCCAGCATGAGGTACGCAAACTCATAGCCGGTCCGACCGTCTTCATCTGCGATGAGTGCGTCGAACTGTGCATGGACATCATCCGCGAGGAAAATAAGACCTCGATGGTGAAGTCGCGCGAGGGCGTGCCGACACCGCAGGAAATCCTCAAGGTTCTGGACGACTATGTCATTGGTCAGCCCTACGCCAAGCGCGTGCTGTCAGTTGCCGTCCACAATCACTACAAGCGCCTCGCGCATGCCTCGAAGAGCAACGACGTCGAGCTGTCGAAGTCGAACATCCTGCTGATCGGCCCGACGGGCTGCGGCAAGACGCTGCTTGCGCAGACGCTTGCGCGCATCATCGACGTGCCGTTTACCATGGCGGACGCAACGACGCTTACCGAAGCCGGTTATGTCGGCGAGGACGTCGAAAACATCATCCTCAAGCTGCTGCAGTCGGCCGACTACAATGTGGAACGCGCCCAGCGCGGCATCGTCTACATCGACGAAATCGACAAGATCTCCCGCAAGTCGGACAACCCCTCGATCACCCGCGACGTGTCGGGCGAGGGCGTCCAGCAGGCATTGCTGAAGATCATGGAAGGCACCGTCGCTTCCGTGCCGCCTCAGGGCGGCCGCAAGCACCCGCAGCAGGAGTTCCTGCAGGTCGACACCGCCAACATCCTGTTCATCTGCGGTGGCGCCTTTGCCGGCCTCGACAAGATCATTTCGGATCGCGGCCGCAAGACCTCGATCGGCTTCGGCGCCACAGTGGCTTCGCCTGAAGACCGGCGCAGCGGTGAAGTCTTCCGCCTCGTCGAGCCGGAGGATTTGCTGAAATTTGGCCTGATCCCCGAGTTCGTCGGCCGTCTGCCGGTGTTGGCGACGCTTGAGGATTTGGACGAGCCGGCGCTGATCCAGATCCTGACCGAGCCGAAGAACGCTCTGGTCAAGCAGTACCAGCGCCTTTTCGAGATGGAGAATGTCGATCTCACCTTCCACGAGAACGCGCTTTCGGCGATCGCCAAGCGTGCCATCGAGCGCAAGACTGGCGCACGCGGCCTGCGTTCGATCATGGAAGCGATCCTGCTCGACACGATGTTCGAGCTTCCTGCGCTCGAAGGCGTCCAGGAAGTGGTAATTTCGGAGGAAGTGGTGACCGGCAGTGCCAGGCCGCTCTACATCTACTCCGAACAGAAGGAAATGAAGGGCAACGTCAGCGCCTAGAGCATGATCCCGAAAAGTGGGTACCGGTTTTCGGGAAAGATCATGCTCCAGCAAAAAGTTGGAGCCCCATTCCGATGCAATCGGAATGG
>NZ_JBFUKO010000933.1:0-1488 GCF_056400805.1 Aminobacter sp. P4_H6_2 | reverse complement strand
GGCCAGGCGTCATCGCGATCCTTACCGTGCTGGTCATCTACGTGACCATGGTCTACGGCCCGATCGCCGCGATCCTGGTCGAGATGTTCCCGACCCGCATCCGCTACACCGGCATGTCGCTGCCCTACCACATCGGCAATGGCTGGTTCGGCGGACTGCTTCCGGCAACCGCATTCGCCATGAGTGCCGCCGCCGGCGACATCTACTACGGCCTGTGGTACCCGATCGCGATTGCCGCCATGACGCTGATCATCGGCACGCTGTTCGTCAAGGATACGCTCGGCACCGACCTCAACGCCAAGGATTGACCCTCGGCTACCTACGAAAAGCCCGGCAGGCGCCAACCTGCCGGGCTTTTTTGTTTTTTGGGGACGCGAGGCAGAGCGGTCAGTTCACCGGCTGCGCCTCGGGGAACTTCCAGCTGCCGTCGAGGACTTCATCACGCGGACGATAGAGGCGGACCATATAGTTCCAGCCGTTCATGATCGGCAGGCAATTTGAAATCTTGCCGTCGCAGCCACCGAACTGGACGGCAACGGAGCTGTCCGCGGCCTTTTTGGCTGTGACGCTGTTCAGCGAATAGGCGTTGAGCGGGTTCTTCTGGAGATGGCCGGTGGCGTCGTAGACGATGACCGACCAGAAGGCATCGACCGGCACGTTGCCCGGGATATCCAGCCGGTAGGTCGTCGCACCATCGTTTTTGGCCGGAGTGACGTTGAGATAGATGGCGTCCTTGTCGGGGTTGAGTCCCCAGGCCGATGCCGTGCCGATCAGGTGCCTCACCGGATCGACCTCGCCCCTGCGGCCGCCGGCATTCCTGAGGTCGGGCAGCGTGTCGTTGAGCGCCAGGAGCGCATCGCGCACCTTCTTCTGGCTTGCTTGATCCCAATTGGGCAGTTCGAGCTTGCCCGGCCCGCCTGGTTGCTCGACCTTGACTGCATCCTTCAGCGCGCGGGTTCGGTCCATGTCAGCGGGATCGCCAGGGTCGACAGGATGCGGACGCCCGCAAACAGGTAGCGCGTCCCGACCTTATCTCTGGCGAAGGTGTGCGCGCCAGGACCGTAGTCGACTTCCAGCGCGTAGTGGTCCTCGTCGATGATCAGCAGCGACATGAAGCGCTTGCCGGCATCGGGCATGGTGATCGTGACCGGCCCGGCATCGAGATCGAACACGGCAAGCGAGTAAAGCGTGTCGCGGTTGGGGCGCACGCCAGTGTTCTCGAGCGGCAGGTCGCGCAGGTGGTTGAACTTGCCGAGGCTGCCCTGGCTGGCGAAGAGCGCGAAATACATATCCGTCTCGGCGCGTATGAAGTTATCGKCTGTGACCGCGACGGCATTGCCAACCGGTGGGGCGGGTTGCGTCTGCGCGAGTGCGGGATGGGCCGCCACGAGCAGCAAGCTCGCRCAGACTTGAACGAGTAAGTTTTTCATTTCTTCTCTCCGCATTCACTGGGCAGCGATACGCTCGATATCAGGCAGCACCCAAACC
>NZ_JBFUKO010000932.1:0-1489 GCF_056400805.1 Aminobacter sp. P4_H6_2 | reverse complement strand
GCGGTTGTTGATGATAGCCGCCCCAATAGATACGACGCCTGAAACGAGCGCCGCAACGACTGCCGGCGCTATGATCTCGTGAAGTTCCATTCCCGCCTTACCGATTGAAAAACAATCAAACCCCACAGCAGGTAATCAGACGTGGCGCTAACTGACAAGAAGCGTCGGCACTTCCGTAGACCGGAAGCTGAGAACTATCGCAGGCTGTACAAGGACAAACGGTGGTACGGGCCGCATGGCACACGCCAACAGGCGCTGCTCCGGGATCTATACACTTGCCAGCGCTGCGGCTGCTTGCTTGTCACAGGCAATCGGCACCATCCCCGCGCGGCAGTGGTCAATCATAAGAAGCCGCATAAGGGCGACCCGGCGTTGTTCTTCAGCCTGCAGAACACCGAGAGCGTCTGCAAATCTGACCACGATGCGCTGATCCAGAAGGAGGAAGCGCGAGGCTATGCCATCGGTAGCGACATCAACGGGCGACCGGTAGATCCGGATCATCCTTGGAACATTCCTGGAGATCGGCAGCGGCCAGCACCATAAGGGCGTAAGCGACTTCCTTGGGTTCCCATCCCGCTCTGATGGCATTCTTGGCGAGGCCGACGAAAGACGGCTCTAAGGCAAATCTGCAATCTGCCTGATAGTGAGGATCCGCAACTTGACGAACTGGCGGATTGATTGCCGCTTTGGCCATACAGCTACCTCGTGCACCGCCCCACCCTGTGTCCCGTCCTGATTAGGTGCCGATGCGAATAAGAGGTCAATACCGAGCTATTTCGCCTTCAGATGGAGACGACAGTCGGAAGTAGTACGACGACAGGGGGTGGGTCAAAATTCCGCAGGGATCGCGGCCAGGACCCGTGTCCCCCCTCCATTCGCACCGAGATGAATTCCAGGGAGGGGGGATGTCGCCCCTTTTGCGGGTAACCCCATGAGCTTCAACGCAATTCAGGGCGGCGACGGTGTTCCGGTCGAGCCGGATTGGTCATCGCTCTATGTCGACGAGCTAGACATTGCAGAGGCGCATGAGCAGTGGGGCATCGTAGCTCGCGAGCTTCAAGATGCAGGCACGCTGGCAGTCTCGAACGGCCACGCAATCAAGCGCCTGGTCGAGTTCAGAGTGCAATACGAGCGATCCTCACGGCATGTCGCCGAACATGGCCCGGTGCTGAAAGGCAAGCGCGCCAAGGTTGGCCAATGGAACCCGCATTGGTCGGTGATGCGCCAGGCCGACGAAGCAATCCGCGTCATTGAGGCCGAGCTGGGTATCGCTCCGGCCCGTCGTGGAAAGGTGACACAGGTGCAGCGTGGCAAGAAAAAGTCTCGGGCGGCCGACGCGTACCTCAAGCCAGTATCCAAATGATCCGACCAGCCAGTACGCGAGCGATGTGCTCGCCGGCAGGATTATTGCAGGAGAACATCACCTCGCCGCTGCCCAGCGGCACCTGAAGGATTTGAAGGACGGCACGGCACGCGGGCTCCATTGGCG
>NZ_JBFUKO010000931.1:0-1502 GCF_056400805.1 Aminobacter sp. P4_H6_2 | reverse complement strand
CGACTGTTCCGGTTTGCATAAGGATCGATGCGCCCCGCAGCGGCTCGTTCGATCACTTCCGTATCCGTATCGGTCATCCGATACACCTCATGGCTAGACAAAGCATTCGTAGACTTGCCTGTAGCAAATCCCGTTTGGGGATGTATGGAATTGTTAGCAATTGGTTAATTTCAACGCTGAACCTTCCCTTGGCAAGGAGCGCTGCGATCGAACGTCTTACGTTACATGGTGACTTGAGCGTCGCGCCGTCGATCCAATTTGGCAATGTATTGCGTAGAACTGTGCGCTCCCTGGTGGATCGGACCCATTGTTTGCAGTAGGCCTAAGGCGCCCGAGCTTGTCGATTGCGAGGTGACAAGCCTAGCCCGAGATGCCCAGCCGCTCAGCCAGATTGGGGTCAGAGGGGTCGACCTCGATCGCTTCTGAGGTCTTGAAGGGCAATGTCGGATGTGGTGCCGTCAAAAGGGCCCATTGTGCCACGTCGCAATCGAACAGGATTGGCGCTTCCGGGAGTAGCTGGGCCTGAATCTGTGCCCGTGTCAGGGCCTCTAAGTGAGAAGGGCGGATCGAGACGTAGCGCACGGTATGACCGGACGCTGTCATCTTCCGCACTGCCTCGACCGCGGTTGCGTTTGGCGTGACCTTGTCGAAGTAGGGCTCGAAATAGAGCGACCCGCGCTGGAACAAGAAACCGTCGACACTCACCAGGTAGACGCGCTGCTTTTCCAGCCTACGCCGCCATTCGGTGACAGTACCCCAATCATCATACTTCTTGGCTTTACGTGCTTTGAATATATGGCCATTGAGCGCCATGAAGGCGATGATTTCGGACAGATAAAGCTCGCCACCGGCAAGGCGAGTTCCGCGCAACATCTCATCATAGGCCGCAAGGAATGCCTTCGGATCGGTGAAGAAGTAGCCGCCAACGCTGAACAGGTCGGAGATCACCTTTTTCTCGCGAAAATTGATGATGATGTCTTCCTGGTCGACCTGCACGTAGCTTTTGTTTTGCGGGTTGACCTGATCGAAATCCTCCAATGAGGCCACGGAGACGTAGTTGTATCTCTCTTCGATCGTTCCGAGCTCGAAGTAGTTGTCGCTGTCCTTGACGATGAACGGTTCGTCGATGCCGGCGCGGCGCAGCGTCTCGACCACGGTCTCTGATTGACTGGATGTTGGCTCGTCAAGCACGACGCAATGCACCGGCTGACCAAAGGCGCGCTTGAGGCCTTCGATGGCGTTGAAACGCTGCTGATGTTCCGCGAGGATGGTGACGACGAGATCCTCGACTGGCGCATTCAGCCCGCGGATGGCCTTGTAGACCATCGGCAAGCCGTCATTGTCCGGCAACATCCATTTGGGCAGCATGTTGGGAAATCGCGAGGACCGCCCCGCGCATGGCACGATGATCTTCATCGCTGGCTCCTTATGGTGTCGATGGCGGCGCGGCCGAAGCTTGCTACACGGCGCGCAACGAAGGCGCTATCGGCCTCGCTGTGGGC